>NZ_JBCNBW010000036.1:0-125474 GCF_050478865.1 Aeribacillus pallidus
CTTGACAGGGTTATGTGCATACCCGGTTCTTTTTTTATTATAAAATAATCGAAATATTTTGAAATAAAGGTATGTTATAACAGAAAAATGGAGAAGGTGATTTTAGAGGAGGTAGAGTGAGGAATGATTCAAGTCAAACTCTTTGACTATGAGCACGAAAAAGATTTGGAGCAGGAGATGAATGAGTTTTTGCAAGAATTAGATGAAAGACAAATTATTGATATTAAATACAATGTAGCAGCCCTTGTTGACCCTGATGAAGAACAGATCTATTGTTTTACAGGGATGATTATTTATCGGGAGAAAAAATCATGAGGAAGAACAGTAGTTTGATAGTATGTGTTCTTCCTACATTTTTTATCTTGAGAAAGTGGACCAACGACCCAAGGGAAGAGGACACTTATCAGGGGAAAGAGGACCACCCTTAAGAGAAACTGGACACATTTCGTGAAAAAGCAGAGTATCTGGACACATTCCCAATGAATGTGAACAGAACTCCGTAACATTTAGCATTTATCACTACTTTTTGCCCACAACGTAATCAATTGCTATTCAACGCCGCATTCATTCCGGCTAAGCGACCGGTAACAAGGGCAGCGGTAATATTGTATCCTCCCGTGTAGCCATGAATGTCTAAAATTTCCCCGCAAAAATAAAGTCCTTTCATCAGTTTAGATGCCATCGTTTTTGGTTCGATTTCTTTAACGGATACACCACCACCCGTGACGAACGCTTTTTCAATCGGTAACGTACCGTTGACTTGGAAGTCGAACTGTTTACATAAAGAAACAAACTGCCGCAGCTTATCTTTCGGAATGGTTGCACCTTGGGCATCAGGGTCGATGTCACTTTTTTTAATTAAAAATAGTAAGTAACGTTCAGGTAACATTCCTTTTAACATGTTTTTCACACTTTTTCGTCCGTCTTCTTTCATGCGGCGAATAACGTCTTGGAAAAGCTGTTCTTCGTTACGATCTGGTAAGGCATCAATGCGCATGGTTACGTGCGATAAATTCCACTTTTTCATCGCCTGGACGACAAATTGGCTGCATCGTAACACCGCCGGTCCGGAAATGCCAAAATGGGTAAAAATCATATCCATCCGATGGGTCACTAGAGGTTTTCCTTTCGGATTTAATACACTAAGTGCAATGTCTCTTAACGATAATCCTTGTAGCACTTTTTGTTGAATAAACTCCTCATCCGATGTGACAGGGACTTCGGTTGGAAACAGTTCCGTTACCGTATGGCCCGCTTTTTCTGCCCAGGCATAGCCATCGCCTGTTGAGCCAGTGTGTGGTACCGATTTTCCACCGACCGCGACAATTACCGATGAACAGGATAAAATTTTACCGCTTTGTAATTGAACTCCTACTGTTTGTCCATTGTCGTATAACACATCAGCGACCGGACAATTTGTTCGAATGTCCACCCCTAACTCTTGTAGTCTGCGCAGGAGGGCGTCAACAACAGACTGTGCTTTATCGGTGACAGGAAACATTCGACCGTGATCTTCTTCCTTCAATTGAATCCCTAAGTTTTCGAAAAAACGAATAATGTCTTCATTATTAAAAATAGAAAAGGCGCTGTACAAAAATCGCCCATTTCCTGGTATATGCTTAACAATTTCTTCCACAGGGAGGCGGTTCGTCACATTGCATCTTCCCCCACCGGAAATGGCTAACTTTCGACCTAATTTATTTCCTTTATCAACAAGCAGCACTTTCGCTCCATGTTCTCCTGCAGCGATGGCGGCCATTAAACCAGATGGGCCACCGCCAATGACAATTACATCGTACTTCATATTGTTCACCATCTTTTGTAAAAATGTGTGTTCGAATTGATTACAAAAACCAACCTTAATTGTATAAGTCTTAGCCTAAAAGATGCAATCATTCATAAAAAAATTGTCTTTCTTATGTTGAAGATGTAAACTACTGATAGTGTTTTTTCTAAAAGACTCGCGTAGGATGTGGAGTAACATGTCATCAAAATTAGTACGGGGAACGTTTCTACTTACGTTAGGAAGTTTTATCTCCAAATTTCTCGGAATAATATATTTAATTCCGTTTTATCAAATCATCGGTGGGGCGGGACCTGCAGCATTATATATGTTCGGGTATACACCTTATACGATCTTTATAAGTATAGCAACCGCGGGAGTTCCGCTAGCTATTTCCAAATTTATTTCTAAATATAACGCTCTTGAGGAGTATGAAGTGAGCCGACAGTTATTTAAAACTGGCATATTACTGATGAGTATAACGGGGCTTGTATCATTTTTATTGATGTATTCATTGGCACCGGTTTTCGCCTCGATAGTCTTACCGGAAAATAATAAAGTCTACACAGTAGCTGATGTTACCACTGTCATTCGGGCCGTTAGTTTTGCCCTTCTACTTGTACCAATCATGAGTGCGATCCGTGGTTTTTTTCAAGGACATCAATCGATGGGACCAACTGCTGTATCACAAGTAGTGGAGCAAATTGTGCGGATCGCATTCTTACTAGTCGGTACATACGTTGTTCTTCGCATCATGGACGGTGAGATGGTGACTGCAATTAGTGTGGCAACTTTTGCGGCCTTTGTGGGAGCGGCGGCAAGCTTAGCTGTTTTAGTTGTGTACTGGGTGAAACGAAAGCCTTATTTGGATGAATTACTCACGAAAAGCAAAGGACAACTAAACCCGTCGATTCCGAATTTGTTAAAAGAAATGATGATGTCTGCGATTCCTTTTATAGTCGTTGGGATTGCGATGTCTTTATATCAACTCGTAGACCAATCTACTTTTCTGCATGCGATGAGACTAAGTGATGTGAATGATGAAACGGCAAAAAACGCGCTTGGTGTGATGAACTTTACAACACATAAACTCGTTGTCCTTCCTGTCACGTTTGCGACTGCTTTCTCGCTTACACTAGTTCCTCTTATTACAGAATCATACGTTAATCAAGAGCGAGAAAAGTTAGTTCACAACTTGAATCAAGCTTTTCAGATGTTGCTATTTATTACGGTTCCTGCCGTAGTAAGTTTAGTCGTTCTAGCTGAGCCGATTTATGCGGTCTTTTATGAACAAAGTGAATTCGGTTCCCACATTTTAGCTGTGTATGCGCCAGTTGGCTTACTTTTTGGTGGGTTTTCCGTCACAGCGGCGATTTTACAAGGAATTAACCGACAACGATTTACACTGTTAAGCTTTCTTGTAGGTTTTATTACAAAAATTGTGTTAAACGTTCCGCTTATTTATTTGTTCCAAACTGAAGGAGCGATTTTGGCTACAGCCATTGGTTACGGAATAAGTGTTTCGTTGAATTTGTGGGCTATTAAACACTTTGCCCATTATTCGTTTACGTTAGTTATGCGCCGAGCCATCTTTATTTCGGCAATGAATGTCATCATGGGAATCGCAGCATTCGTCAGTTTAAAGCTCATCAGTCCGCTCTTCCATTTTTCGAGTAAATTTCAGTCGTTGATTGTTGTTTGTATCGCTGGAACCATCGCAGTTCTCGTCTACGTATATATCGGGTTAAGGTCCAAACTTATGGATCGATTGTTCGGGCAGAAAGTTACGAAATTACGAAATAAATTAAAAGCTTTTGGTTAATGGAGGAACATATGAGAATTGATAAAATATTAGCCAATATGGGTTATGGAAGCCGAAAAGAAGTAAAAAAAATGTTAAAGGATGGGGCAGTCAAAGTAAATGGCACTGCTATCACGGATGCCAAAACGCATGTTAATCCAGAAGAAGATACAATTGAAATATTTGGGGAAGAAATTCGTTATCGTAAATTTATTTACTTAATGATGAATAAACCGGCAGGCGTCATTTCGGCCACAGAAGACTTCTCCGAACAAACGGTAGTGGACTTGTTAGAAGTGGAAGATGCAGTTTTTGATCCATTTCCGGTTGGTAGATTAGATAAAGATACGGAAGGCTTATTACTGTTGACGAATGATGGGCAACTGGCTCATCAACTTTTGTCTCCGAAAAAACATGTCCCCAAAACGTATTTTGCCATTATTGAAGGGGAAGTCACTGACGAAGATGTTGTGGCATTCAAACAAGGGGTCATGCTTGATGATGGGTATGTTACGAAACCAGCCGAACTAAAAATTCTATCCTCAGGTCTCCGTTCCACGATTGAACTAACGATTACGGAAGGAAAATTCCATCAGGTTAAACGAATGTTCCAAGCGGTTGGGAAACGGGTAAAGTATTTGAAAAGGATTCAAATGGGACCGCTTCCTTTGGACGAATCGTTACAAGTAGGAGAGTATCGGGAGTTAACGGATGAAGAGGTCCAAATGCTGAAGGAATATAAACGTGAGGGATAATAGCCCTTTATCTTAAAGAAAATGTCATTTATAGCTATTGAAAAAACAAAGAAGGCTGACGAATCATCAAGTGATCATTCGTCAGCCTATTTTATATGTGAAGCATCTAGCTAGTTTATTGATCTTAAGAAGACATTTTAACTTTTCTGTTTGTTGTTGTCCATTTGCCACGACTTGGGCTTTTCACCAAGTTGTTGTATGCTAACACATTCAAATCTCTTTGAATGGTGCGAGGAGTGATACCAAATTCATCTACAAGTTCCTGAGTTGTCACCGTACCATTTTCTTTAATAAACATGTAGACGGCTTTGATACGAGTAAGCATACGGTTTGTTGAAGGTTTCAAAAAACCACTCCCTCATCTTTATTCCATAGGCAAGGACGACGGACGACACCTCTCGTTGAATAATCTTCAACAAACTATATGTAATTTTTGTTAGGCAGACAACTCCTTTACATAACAATATTGTCATTAGATGTCTGACAATTCTTATTTTACCGTTCTCCATGAAAAAATTCTAGTAAAAAGCGAAAATTTACAAAAATTTTATTCAGTGTACAGATTTTAACTATTTTAGGAAAACTTTCTTTACGTTCAGTATATGTATTTTTTAGGTAATTATGTTTGACTTGAACGTTGACATTTATTTTATTCGAGAGGATGATAAGGGTACAATAATGACATATGAAAAAGAGGGAGGGTGTACATATGACTATTCATTGGATGGAAGAAGTGGAGAAACGAAAAGACGATTTAATACACGATTTACAACGACTGTTACAAATCCGTAGCGTTCGAAATGAAGAAACCGCTTCTCTGGATGCTCCTCTAGGAAAAGAGGTAAAAGAAGCACTACAATTTATGTTAGACTTAGGGGAAAAAGATGGTTTCCAAACGAAAAATGTTGATCATTTAGCGGGACATATAGAGTTTGGGGAAGGGGGAGACTTACTAGGAATTTTATGCCATGTAGACGTTGTCCCTGAAGGAGATGGCTGGAGCGTTGATCCGTTCAAAGGGGAAATAAAGGACGGAAAAATTTTTGCTCGCGGTGCCATTGATGACAAAGGACCAACGATAGCTGCGTATTATGCTATGAAAATTGTGAAAGAGTTAGGACTCCCGTTGGAAAAACGGGTGCGGATGATCATCGGTACGGATGAAGAAAGTGACTGGCGATGTGTAAAGCATTATTTCCAAAAAGAAGAAATGCCGACGATCGGTTTTGCGCCTGATGCCGATTTTCCGATCATTCATGCGGAAAAAGGGATTTGTGACTTCGATTTTATTCAAGCGAAAGAATGGACAGACGATGAAGGGGCATCCGTTCAACTCCTGTCCTTCCGCTCCGGAAGAAGATATAATATGGTGCCTGATTTTGCTGAAGCGAAGTTAGTCGTACAAGAAGGTTCTACCGAACTTATCCAACAGTTTCAATTGTATATGAAAGATCACAAACTAGTAGGAAAAGCCTTTATCGATAATGGGGAATTAACATTGCAATTAGAAGGGGTCTCTGCTCATGGTATGGAACCGAATAACGGAAGAAATGCGGGCATATATTTAGCTAACTTTTTATCTTCGTTTTCACTTGATCGTTATGGTGCTCATTACGTGCAATGGATTACCGACTACTTTTACGAAGATTCCCGTGGGAAGAAGCTTGGGATTTCTTACGCTGATGACATAACTGGCGATGTAACGTTAAATGTAGGAAAAATGGAATACAAAAAAGGAGAACGAGGGCGGATTGGGGTAAATATGCGCTATCCAGTTACGTTTTCTTACGAGGAAGGAATGAAAACCATTCACCAAAAAGCGCAGGAAGAAGACTTTATTGTAGAAGTTATCGATCATTCTCCACCGCATCATGTGGCCAAAGACCATGAGCTCATTCAAACATTACGACACGTGTACGAACAACATACCGGTGATCGGTCCGAGCCATTAGCCATTGGTGGTGCGACGTATGCTCGTTCACTGAAGTCTGGGGTGGCGTTTGGAGCGTTGTTCCCGGGAAGAGAAGATGTTGCCCACCAAAAAGACGAGTACATGTTTATTGAAGACTTATTAAAAGCGACCGGAATTTATGCACACGCTATTTATGAACTTGCTGGGAAAAAATCATAATTGTTTTTACACTTTAAAAGGGGAGAGGAACATGGAGAAAGTGATTGTGAATGGACAATGGGTCGACCGACAAGCGGCAGTCGTCGATGTAGAAGACCGTGGATATCAATTTGGTGATGGCATTTATGAAGTGATTCGAGTGTATAACGGTAAATTATTTCAAGCCGCTCCCCATTTGCAGCGACTTGTAGAAAGTGCGAAAAAAATTGGTATTGAACTTCCGTTTCAACTAGATGACCTATTACAAAAAATGAACCAGTTAGTAAAAGAGAACAATTTAGAACTTGGAATTGTGTATTTGCAAGTAACAAGAGGAGTTTCTCTTCGTCAGCACGCTTTTCCGAAAGAAAAAGTGAAACCTAGCCTTGTCATGTATACACGGAGTTATCCTCGGCCGGAAAAAGAAATGGAGCAAGGGGTCAAAGCTCATTTAGTGGACGATATTCGTTGGCTGCGTTGCGATATTAAAAGCTTAAACCTACTTGGCAGCGTCTTAGCGAAACAGCAAGCAAGTGAACGTGGGTGTATGGAAGCGATTATGCATAGGGATAACGTGGTTACGGAAGGTTCGTCGTCCAATGTTTTTATTGTTAAAGAAGGAACAATTATCACCCATCCAGCTACCAACTTCATTTTAAATGGCATTACTCGACAAACAGTGCTGCAAATTTGTGAAGCGAAACAATGGGCGGTGGAAGAACGAGCGTTTACAACGGAAGAGTTGCTCACCGCTGACGAGGTGTTCATCACAAGTACGACCTCTGAAGTTATGCCGGTGATTGCCATTGATGAACATCCTATTGGGGAAGGAACACCTGGTCCGATTACCCAGATGTTACAAGCGATTATCGATGAAGAAATACAGCGAGAATGCAAGTAATTTAAGCCCTGTTTGGTACAACCAAACGGGGCTTTTTTATCGCTCATAAAAATTTTACGATTCGAACTGGAATAAATCGCTAGATAAATACCTTTCACCCGTATCGCACGCAATACAAACAACAACATCATCCGGAGTTAACGTTTTCGCTACTTGAATAGCAGCGAAACAAGCGGCGCCTGAAGATGGTCCGACTAAAATTCCTTCTTGGGACGCCATTTGCCGTGCAGTCTCATACGCTTCTTCATCTTGAATGCGATGAATGTGATCATACACGTTTTGGTTTAAAATCGGTGGGATAAACCCTGGGCTTGTCCCAACTAGTTTGTGTTTTCCTGGCTTTCCTCCTGATAACACCGGTGAACCTGCCGGCTCTACAACATGAATTTGTAGGTCCGGATAATGTTCTTTTAACACTTCTCCCGTCCCGGTAATCGTCCCCCCCGTACCAGCAGTGGCCACAAATGCTGTTAAATCTTTTCCAACTATATTCATGGCTTCAATAATTTCTAGAGCCGTTGATTTTCGATGGGCGTTTGGGTTCGCTTCGTTTTCAAATTGCATTGGCATAAAACTATTTGGGATGCTTGCTGCTAATTCTTGAGCTTTCAGAATCGCTCCCGGCATTTTTTCGTCACCTGGCGTTAAGACCACTTCTGCTCCGTACGCTTTCAATAAATTAATTCTCTCCTGGGTCATGGTGTCAGGCATGACTAAAATCGCTTTATACCCACGTGCCGCGGCATTCATTGCTAGACCAATACCGGTATTTCCACTCGTTGGTTCAATGATTGTTGCTCCTGGTTTTAGTTTGCCAGCCTTTTCGGCTTCCACAATCATGTTAAAGGCAGCACGGTCCTTTACACTTTTACTTGGATTATAAAATTCTAATTTTACATATATCGTCGCACCATTTTTTGGTGCGATGCGGTTCAATTTCACGAGTGGTGTATCGCCGATTAATTCTGCGATATTATTTACAACCTTCATCCAACAGCCTCCTTATTCTCACAATATATTCATAATGATACCTGTTGGACGACATCCAATCAAATATACGTACTTCCGATAATATTTGGTAAAATAGAAAGTAAGATTTGGTAAAGTAGGAGGAGCGTATGAATCACTCATTTCATTATTTTTTCGCTTTGTCACTACCATCGAATATAAAAGAACAAATCCGTGAATGGATGGATTCATATAAAACAGAGTTATCCTTCTATAAATGGGTACATCAGGAAGACTATCATTTAACATTAGCCTTTTTAGGTGCGGCTACGGACGATCAGCTATATAAAGTGACTTCCAAAATGGAAGAAGCACTTGCCATGATTCCGTCATTTCCGCTCACCATTTCTCATCTTGGCACGTTTGGAAATCAACCATCGCCACGTATTTTTTGGATTGGAGTAAACGAAGACGAACGGTTACATCAAATACGTGAAAAAGTGTATCAAGTGTGTGAACAGGTCGGTTTTCCATTGGACAAACGACCGTTCCGCCCACATATCACAGTGGCACGAAAGTGGATAGGCGATCACCCGTTTTCAATCAAACTTGTTCAACAAACTCCTTCCAAAACAATGGATTGGACGTTTCAGGCTGACACGGTCACGTTGTATCGAACCCATATGAACCGGACGCCTAAATACGAAGCCGTTTGGCAGAAGAAACTATCATTTTCATGACAAGAAATTTTTACGTTCATACAGGATTGTTGCTCGTAGAAAGGAAAGGGATGAATGGATGGCACAATTAATTAAACTACAAGACTATGTTTCCCGTTACGAGATTGATATTTTCAAGTATCCCATTCAATTCGTTCGTTTGAAAAAACAGCATTGGACAAAAGTGTTCGACCTGTGGAAAAATGGGTATCTTCATGAGCCAGTCGAATTGTGTGAATGGGAAGAACAAGAAAACGATGAAAAAAAAACGTGGAAGAATCGATTGTTTCATTTGTTCAAACGGGAAAAAGAAGAGGAAGAACGTGATCATGCAGTTGATATAAGGAGAGAAGAGGAGTTTGCCTTTGATTCTAGCCGTGCGGAAGCCATTACTTCTGAACAAGAGTTAAAACAACATTTTCTCGATCAGCTATTTCATTTTCAACTCAAATGGGCGAGTTCGACCTTCTCAGAAAAATCGTACGTTGATTTAAGCTATTACAGTGATGAAACGTTACGATTTTTATTACAGCGTTTTCCGGATACGGTGTTACTGATGTATCATCCAGTATTTAAATTAAAAAAAGCACCGGTCGATTTGGAAGTTTTACTAATTACTCCGACGCATTTATGGTGTATCACGTTTTTAGAAGAAGAGAACGAAGCTACATTTGTTGGCTCAAAAGATCGATTTTGGGTGAAAAAATGGACGGATACGGAGAAAAAAGTATTGAATCCACTCATTTCACTTAATCGGATGGAGCATATTGTTACCTCTATCTTTAAAAAAGCTAGTGTAGAATTACCGATTCAAAAAGCTGTTATTTGTCGAAATGGTTATATTGATTACCCAACGGCACCTTATGATGTAAAACTGATTGATAAACGAGTATTTGACGAATGGTTTCAGCACATGCGAACCGTTCGTTCCCCGTTAAAACACATGCAATTAAAAGGGGCAAAAAGCTTACTCGACTATTGTCATACCACTTCTTTCAAAAGAAATTCAGCTGTATTAGATATGGATATTGAAGAACATTGGGATGAAGAGGAACTAGAACAATGAAGAAGCTCATATTTATCGTGAATCCGAAAGCAAAAAACGGGAAAGCCCTTGGTACGTGGCGGAAGGTAAAAGCTCGATTAGATGCTCGAAACGTTCCGTACGAAGCGTATTTTACCAAGTATCCAAACCATAGCCCACGTTTAGTAAAAGAGATTTTAGCCCATCATAAATTGCAGCAAACAGTCATTGTCGCCATCGGAGGAGACGGGACGGTCCATGAAGCCATCAATGGCTTAGTCGGTTCGGAAAATGTCGCATTTACTACTATTCCTGCAGGGTCAGGAAACGATTTCGCCAGAGGGTTTCATCTCTTATTTGATGTAAAACAAGCAACTGATCAGATTTTGCAACTGCTACATACCGACGGTCAACCTGTTGATATTGGGGAATATAAATGTTCTCAGTACCAAAAAGGGTATTTTGTGAATAATATAGGAGCAGGACTCGACGCGCTTATTGCCAAAAAGGCCAATGAGTCTCGCTTAAAAAAATGGTTAAATAAGTTAAATGTTGGAAATCTTATATATGTATTTTATTTTTTAAAAGAAATTATGACATATCGCCCGGTTCATGTACGAATTACTGTTGATGAAACCGAATACGAATTTTCAAATACTTGGCTCGTAGCGGTATGTAATCAACCATACTATGGGGGAGGAATGAAAATATCCCCTCAATCCAACTATAACGATGGATTGTTAGATTTAGTCGTCATCAGTAATATTCCCCGTTATCAACTGATTACCCTTTTTGCGAGCGTTTTCTGGGGCGGACATACGGGGTTAGACGGTGTGACCGTACTGAGGGGAAAAGAGTTTCATATTGAGAGTGAACGACCACTATTCATCCAGGCTGATGGAGAAACGGTAGGGAATACCCCTTTTCATGTTCGCTGTCGATCGAAGGCGTGGACGTTATTACGATAAAAAAAGTAGGTGTGAGGAATGAGTGGTGTGAACCGTTTTTTTCAAGCATATTTAGACGACATCTCGACCATTACGATTTTATTGCCATTTGATTATTTTGGCGGTCATTCTTCCACCTTTACCTTAAAGCAAGATCACCAAACAGTTCCGCTATCAATTGAACAAATTCATCATTTACACGATGCTATCAAATATGTTTGTAAATGTCCGATCACTCCATCATTTTGGAAAACGGTATATGTCATGGATGAAAGAGGCATTAAAACCAATTTACAAATCGGTGCTGTCATTCGAACAGCCATATTTGATGAAATGTTTTATTACGATGGAGATGATTTAGGGGCAAATTATCATCCGGAAGAAACCACTTTTAAAGTATGGGCGCCGACGGCTACGGAGGCGACCCTTATTATAAAAAAAGACGTATTCAGTGAAGAAGAACTGGTACCAATGACGCGTAAGGAGCGGGGGGTTTGGCAAGCGATCGTTTCAGGAGATGTAGAAACATATCTATATCAATACGAGGTGTGCGTAAATCAAGTTCGAAATCGCGTGGTAGACCCATACGCCAAATCGGTTTCGTTAAATAGCGAATGGGGCTATGTCGTGGATATGAAAAAAACGAAAAGGCCTGTAGTTTCACTTCCACCTTTATCCTCCCCATTAGACTCCATCATTTATGAGATGCACGTCCGTGATTTCACGAAACATCCGAATAGCGGTATTTTAAAAAAAGGAAAATATTTAGGAGTAATTGAAAAAGATCGACAAGGAAAAGGCGGTTCGAAAACTGGTCTCGATTATTTAAAAGAATTAGGAGTCACACATGTGGAGTTGTTACCAGTAAATGATTTTGCTGGAGTGAGTGATGATCAACCTGACAAGCAGTATAATTGGGGATATAATCCGCTCTTTTTTAATTGTCCGGAAGGAAGTTATGCTACAAATCCATCCCATCCGTACAATCGAATTGTGGAATTAAAGGAAATGATTCATACGTTACAACAAGAAGGTATCCGCATCATTCTCGATGTCGTGTATAACCACGTTTATTTGCGTGAAGAGTCTTCTTTTGAGAAGCTTGTACCAGGGTATTATTTTCGCCATGATGCGTACGGTCATCCAGCTAACGGCACTGGTGTAGGCAATGATTTTGCTTCCGAACGGTTAATGGCACGTAAATTTATTTTAGACTCGGTTTCTTTTTGGTTAAATGAATATCATGTGAATGGCTTTCGGTTTGATTTAATGGGCATTTTAGATGTAGAAACGATGCAGGAAATAAGAAAACTAGCCGATCAATATGATTCGTCCATCCTTTTAATAGGGGAAGGATGGGATTTACCAACCCCGCTTCCATCGGAACAAAAAGCGTCAATGAACAACCATGAAAAGTTACCAGGCATCGGATTTTTTAATGATCGTTTTCGAGATGTGGTAAAAGGAAGCTCTTTTGATTTAAATCATCGCGGTGTAGCGCTTGGAAATACCTCTAGTTTAGATGATGCGATTGAAGTGTTTACAGGAAGTGTAGGATATAAGCAAAACGGTCTTTTTTCATCCCCAACACAAACGGTCAATTATGTTGAGTGTCATGATAACCATACATTATGGGACAAATTGATTCATATTTTTTCGGAAAATGATAAATGGCTAGAACAACGCCACCGACTAGCAACATCGTTTGTACTTCTTGCTCAAGGTATCCCGTTTTTGCATAGCGGACAAGAATTTTTTCGGACAAAATACGGAGACGGAAATAGCTATAAAAGTCCAGATGAGGTGAACTGGATAGATTGGGACCGTATGGAACAAAAGAAAGAGAATGTAGAATATGTAAAAGGGCTCATTCGTTTACGAAAAAGTCACGGAGCTTTTCGGTTATCAACTAAAGAATTGATTCAATATCATTTAGATGTAGAGGCGATTGATGGTACGTTGACCGCTTATTTTAAACAAGTAGGTGCGTACGGAAAGTGGGAATATTTGTATTTGATTATTCATCCCCTTGAATGGGAGCGGGAGTTCGTCTTGCCAAATCAACGCAAATGGTATTTAATTAGTGACGGAACAACGTTTTTTTCCACACCGGTTCCATGGACAAAAGAGGTATATCAAGTACCTCCTGTACGATGTGTCATTTTCGGTGGAAATAAATAAGATTGTCGAAAATTGAACCTACTTGACGAGGAGAGTCTATTAGAGATAAAATTTATTGAGATAGCTATTGTCGTGTTTGTCGAAAAGTATCAATAGCTGTCTTTTTTATTTCAGCTAGATTTTATAGCGAAACAATTGAAGGTGAAGGAAGTTGGAACATTTATTTGGTCAAGGGTGGGAAATCAGGCCAGCAGGAGGAGCAACTGGAGAAGCTTTTTTTGCCCAATATCAAGAGCAAAAATTGTTTTTAAAACGAAATTCCTCACCATTTTTAGCTGTACTCTCCGCTGAAGGAATTGTCCCTAAATTAATTTGGACAAAGCGACTTGAAAATGGAGATGTGATTACAGCTCAAGAATGGTTAAATGGCCGGGAATTAGAACCCAATGAAATGAAGCATGAACGAGTGGCAAGGCTACTTAAAAAAATACACAGCTCAAGTCCCTTGTTGACGATGTTGAAACGGCTAGGGAAGACACCTTTTGAACCAGAAATGATGCTAGCTGAAGTGGAAACGAGATTAGATCGAGAAACGTATCAAATCTCGATTGTTCAGCAAGCCATTCAATTTTTACAAAAGGAGTTACCTTGCATTAAGCCGGATGAATACGTCGTTTGTCACGGAGATGTGAATCATAACAATTGGTTATTGTCTGAACGTGATGAGCTTTATTTAATTGATTGGGATGGAGCGATGATTGCTGACCCAGCCATCGATATCGGCCTGTTGCTTTATTGGTATATTAATGAAGAGCAATGGGAAGAATGGCTTTCCCAGTATGGCTTGCCGTTAACGAAGGAGTTAAAGGTTCGGATGAAATGGTACGTCATCTCCCAAACGCTATTATCAATCCAATGGCATAAAGATAAAGGGCGCGTTCGGGAAATGCACTATTGGATTGATTATTTGCATTCCATTTTATAAAAGTTGATTCATTCCATCGATCCATTGCGATAACTGATTTTGGTGTGAATGAATATGCACTTTTAAATCTGAGGAATTCTTCCCATCTTGACTGTATCGATAAATTTCTTGCAAGATTGGCTTTATATTTTCATGGATATTTGTATTTACCATTAGAGATTTAATTAATCGTTCCAACTGTTCGCATTCGGCTATCGATCCACAACAATCCATTTGTTGGTTCGTTAATATATCGAGTAACAACTCTATTTGGTTGTTATGTGTTAATGGCATTTGGCCACAACCTTTCATGAAAGATTCGGAATTCACATTTAGCTTGTGAATTCCGTTTTTAATTATTCATGTAAAATCGAATTTCGGCTTGCGCCATAAAAAAAGGCGTGGTATGGTTTGAACGATAAAACGAAAATGAGGTGTCACTATGCGTTTACGGAACAAGCCTTGGGCAAAAGATAAAATCAAACAGTATCCGCAATACATTATTCCTACTCCAGAACAATATAAAGGAAAATGGAACGAACTATTTGGGAATACCAATCCATTGCACATTGAAATTGGGACTGGTAAAGGTCGCTTTATTACCGAAATGGCGAAAGCAAATCCCCATATTAACTATATTGGAATTGAACTGTACGAAAGCGTGATTGTTTCCGCATTGGATCGCTTAATTGAAGCAGAATTACCAAACGTAAAGCTGTTAAATGTAAATGCAAAAGACTTAAAAGAGTATTTTGCAAAAGGCGATGTCGAGCGGATTTACTTAAACTTTTCGGACCCGTGGCCGAAAAAACGACATGCTAAACGTCGGTTAACTTATAAATCTTTCTTAGAAATTTACGAAGATATTCTCGTTGATGAAGGCGAAATTCATTTTAAGACCGACAATCAAGGGTTGTTTGAGTATTCATTGATCAGCTTTTCTGAATATGGGCTCTTATTAAAATTTATTAGTTTAGACTTACACAACAGCGACTTTGAAGGTAATATTATGACCGAATACGAAGAAAAGTTTTCGTCGAGAGGACAACGGATTTATCGCTGTGAAGTGAAATATGTAAAACGGTAACCGATGGGTCAGCGCCCGTCGGTTTTTTACATTAAAAAATCGGCCCTTCTATCTGAATTTGCTGAATGTTACAATTATAATAGAAAAGGAGGATAGGATAATGGACAAACTCACACACGGTTCATTAACTTTTACATGGTTAAACGGTGGGGTCACTCATTTAGATGGCGGTGCTATGTTTGGGGTTGTTCCAAAACCGCTATGGTCGAAAAAATATCCTTGTAACGAGAACAATCAAATTGAGTTACGGACCGATCCGATTTTTTTTGAATGGAATGGCAAAAAAGTGATGATTGAGTCAAGTATCGGTGTAGGGAAATTAACTGATAAACAAAAACGGAATTATGGAGTTACCGAAGAATCGTCTGTTGATCAAAGTTTGGAACAACTAGGCTTTACACGAGAAGACATTGATATTATTTTAATGACGCATTTGCATTTTGATCATGCATGTGGATTAACGATGTGGGAAGGAGACAAACTTGTTTCGGCTTTTCCAAATGCAAAAATTTATACATCCCGAGTGGAATGGGATGAAATGAGAGATCCGAACATTCGGTCCAGAAATACGTATTGGAAAGAAAACTGGGAGCCCATTGCCGACCAAGTGATTACTTTTGAAGAGGAAATGGAAATTGATGTAGGTTTAAGAATGGTGCATACGGGCGGTCATAGTGACGGGCATGCTATCATTCTCTTGGAGCATGAAGGTGAAACCTTTGTTCATTTAGGAGATTTGTTACCAACCCATGCGCATCGAAATCCGTTATGGGTGTTGGCATTCGATGATTATCCGATGGATTCGATTCACCAAAAGCAAAAATGGATTCCTTATACGATTGAAAAAGATGCATGGATTTTGTTTTATCATGACGCATTTTATCGTGCCATTAAATGGGATGAAGAGGGAAATATCACACAATCCATTCCACGCACAAAATAACCCCCTAGTCTTTCGGGGGTTTTTTGTTTGTTAAATTTTATAAACATCCATAATAGCGCCGGTATAAGCATCCGCTATAAACTCGTATTGCTCCACACCATCAGACACCGTACGGGAGATCCCTCCGCGGTACACTTTCGTTTGTAAAGCCGATTTCGTATACGGTTCCGGTGTTGTCATAATCCAAGAGCCATGAACAGGTCCTTGCGCCTTAAACATTTTTTTAACTTTATTTAGGACGAGTTCAGAAGAAACATACGTTTTTTCATTGATGGCTCGTTTAACGAAATACGTAGCGGCTAATCCTAGAGTGAGACCGTAAATAAATGATTTCCACTTCAATGAATCGTTCCTCCCATCCCTAAATTTTGATGAGGATGTATATCCGCACCGAGTTCTCCCATTTATTTTACCATACATATCCTCTCTTATCCTTTACTACAATAAGGATTCATATTTTTCTGATGTTTAACCTTTGTTATGGTTTCGAAAGTTCTGTAAAATAGAACATGTACATAAAAGATAATCGGGAAACTAATGAAAAAAGGAGATTAAACATGAATCACGAACTGTTTAAAACATTAACTGAATTGCCTGGAGCTCCAGGAAACGAACATGCTGTTCGAAAATTTATGCGTGAACAGTTGGAAAAATATGCGGATGAAGTGGTACAAGATCGTCTAGGTAGTATTTTCGGTGTGAAACGAGGTAATGAAGAAGGACCAACGATCATGGTCGCCGGCCATATGGACGAAGTTGGTTTTATGGTGACCTCTATTACGGATAACGGGATGATTCGCTTTCAACCGTTAGGCGGATGGTGGAGCCAAGTATTATTAGCTCAGCGCGTGCAAATTATAACAGACAACGGACCAGTCATTGGTGTCATCGGTTCGATTCCTCCGCATTTGTTGAATGAGGAACAACGAAAAAAACCGATGGAAATGAAAAATATGTTGATTGATATTGGAGCCGATGACCGTGAAGATGCTGAAAAAATTGGTATTAAACCAGGTCAACAAATTGTTCCAATTTGTCCATTTACACCAATGGCGAATGAGAAAAAAATTTTAGCAAAAGCGTGGGACAACCGATACGGATGTGGTTTGTCCATTGAATTGTTAAAAGAATTGAAAGATGAGACATTGCCAAATATTCTTTATTCAGGTGCAACGGTGCAAGAAGAAGTCGGTCTTCGCGGAGCACAAACGGCGGCAAATATGATTAAGCCAGACTTGTTCTTTGCTTTAGATGCAAGTCCAGCGAACGATATGACAGGCGATAAAAAAGAATTCGGTCATTTAGGAAAAGGAGCACTTATTCGTATTTTAGACCGCACGATGGTTACACATAAAGGCTTGCGAGAATTTGTCCTCGATATGGCTGAAACGCACGATATTCCATATCAATATTTCGTGTCTGCGGGTGGCACGGATGCTGGACGCGTTCATACGTCTAACGACGGGGTACCTAGTGCGGTCATTGGTATTTGCTCACGCTATATTCATACACATGCGTCCATTATTCATGTAGACGATTATTTAGCGGCGAAAGAGTTGCTCATTCGTCTTGTGAAAGCGTGTGATGCATCGACCGTTGAGACCATTAAACAAAACGGTTAATGAAAAGGGAGATACCGGGGTAACCCGGTTTCTTTTATCCTGATAGAAAGCAGGGGTGTCATTATGCTGATTGCCATTGGTTCAACAAATCGAACGAAAATACAGGCAGTGAAAAAAATTTGCTCGCATCATTGGAAGGACGTCACATTCCTAGAAGTGAAGGCACCTTCTCAAGTAAACGACCAACCATTTTCCGATGAAGAGACAATTAAAGGAGCCATTCATCGAGCCCAATATTGTCTAGAACATACGGATGCCTCCCTTGCCTTTGGATTAGAAGGTGGAGTAGCGGAAACACCGTTTGGCCTGTTTCTTTGTAATTGGGGGGTACTTTTAACAAGAGAAGGAAAAGAGTATATTGCCGGGGGGGCTCGGATACGTTTACCGGAAGTGATTGCTGAGAGGTTACGAAAAGGGGAAGAATTAGGTCCAGTGATGGATGATTATAGCCAACAAACTGGAGTGAGATTTAAAGAAGGGGCGGTTGGCATTTTAACTGGGGGACTTATTACCCGTGATGTGATGTACGAACATATCGTGCAATTATTAGTAGGTCAGTGGAAACAAAAACGTGGAGGGTGTTAATTGGCCCTCCACGTATTAAATTTTTATTCTTCAAACACATAGGAAAGGACGTCTAACGCTTGGTCAATCGTTTCGACGGTAACATTTGCTTTTCGAGAAAGTTCTTTTAACGGATGATGAAGGGATGCTGGACGAATTAATATGAGCGGTTTTCCAAGGGCAGCTGCTGCACTCGCATCCATGGCCGTATTCCATTGCTTATATTTTTCACCAAATAGCGCAATGACAACATCCGCTTTTTGCATTAAAATTTGAGTCCGTAAATTGTTGATGCTAGATGCGGCTTCGTCACGATAAATCGGATTCGGTTGTGGACCTAAAATCTCTTCACCGATGAGATCCGAACGGTCGTGATTTTCCATCGGACCGACAAAGCGTAGTGGGAGGTTTTTCGCTTCTGCTTTTTCTTTTAATTGTTTTCGCCAATCACTATGAATTTCTCCAGCTAAATAGACGGTTAATTCCACTGGAATCCCTCCATATGTTGAATTTTCCATAATATTGTATCATATAAGCTCGGATGGTTCATGGATTCTTTTATGCTAGTTGTCAAATTATCCAGAACAGTTGTATGATTAAAAAAGTGAATGTGTACGAGGAGGCAAATCGATGAAGAAGCTGTTTTTATTTTTCCTCATCCTGTCAATGATGTTAGCCGGTTGCAGTATGAGCGAGGCTGATGTAAAAAGTAAGGCTCCTTTAAAGGTTCAAAGTGAACTTGCGAAGGAAGGAATGGAGCCAAATGAAAAAATCGGTTCGTATCAACTATTCTTACCGTTTGGCATGAAAGTGAAAGAGAACACAAAAAATAATATATTTTTAAAAAAAGGCTCTCAAACATATCTGTTGTTTATCAATAAAAACGAAGGGCCCGATAGCCAAGTATTGTATCAACAATCCGCAATGCAAGATGATGATGTAATCGTCAATGAAACTTTTGAAAAAGAAGGAAAGTTCGGCTACTTGCTTGTTACAAAGGTTCAAGAAAAAGAATATGAAGTGATCGTGGGAATTGGCGGAATAAAGATGACAACTGTAACAACATTAAAAGATGTTGTAGAACAAGCAGAACTTATGATGCGTGTCGTGGATTCCATTCAATGGTCGTAAATGATGAAGGAGGTCCGTTTTAAGGGCCTCTTTTTTATTTTGCTCTGTTAAACGATACTGTTTAAATTTATACATTTCGCTTGTGGCGGACGCTTTCCGCGGGCAAGCCGCAAGCAGCTTCCCTCGCTACGCTCAAGTAACGGTCTTGCGGCTTCTTGTTCCCGCTGAAGTCGCCGCCTTTCGCTTCAGTGCTAAAAATCAACAATGAAATATAACATAGCCTTTATTTTAACAATGAAATATAACATAGCCTTTATTTTAAAAAATGGAGAAATTCTTGAGGAAAACTGGACAAATTTGTATAAAATCAAAAAAGATGATAGACAAATTAAACAGGTGTCTTTACACTAGTAATGTATCAAAAAGAAGGAGGAACGTCGATGAAAGCATTTTTACAGAAAAAAGGTGTGCATTTATCGGCAAAAGTGTATTTTGTCGATGCGCTTAGTTATATGGCACTCGGTTTATTTGGTTCTTTAATTATCGGACTTATTATAAAAACGATTGGTGTTCAATTAGGATTGCCTTTTTTTACTGAAATGGGTACGCTGGCGATGAGCTTAATGGGTCCTGCTATCGGGGCTGCGGTAGCGTACGGGCTTGGTGCACCGCCGCTTGTGTTATTTGCAGCTGTCGTGACAGGGGCGGCGGGAGCGACACTTGGAGGACCTGCAGGAAGCTTTGTTGCTGCATTAATTTCGACGGAAATCGGTAAGTTAGTCAGTAAAGAAACAAAAATTGATATTATTTTAACTCCGTTTGTGACGATTTTTGTTGGATATGCCGTCGCCTCTTTTATTGGCCCTGAAATTGATGCATTTATGAAAATGTTTGGTAGTTGGATTAGCTGGGCGACAGAACAACGACCGATTGTGATGGGAATGCTCGTGGCGATATTAATGGGCTGGGCGTTAACCGCTCCGATTTCGAGTGCGGCCATTGCGATCATGCTTGATTTAAGCGGAATTGCTGCCGGGGCAGCGACCATTGGATGTAGTGCACAAATGATTGGTTTTGCCGTAAGTAGCTATCGGGAAAACAAATTCGGTGGCTTCCTTGCCCAAGGATTAGGAACATCGATGCTGCAAGTACCAAACATTGTTCGTAATCCGTTGATTTTAATCCCACCTACCGTAGCCGGACTTGTTCTTGCCCCAATCGGAACAACGGTTTGGGTGATGGAAAATGTGGCTGCAGGCGCTGGAATGGGAACGAGCGGCTTAGTTGGTCAAATTATGACCCTTGAGACGATGGGCTTCTCTGTTGATGTCTTAATGAAAGTTCTTCTGTTGCATTTTGTTGGACCTGCCGTCATTAGCCTGTTAATATCAGAATATATGAGAAAGAAAGGCTGGATTAAACCAGGTCAAATGACCATTCAAACAGGAGGAAATTAACATGGAAAAATTAATATCGATTGAACAATTCCAACAAATAAAAGAAGAAGGAAAGACGATTTTCCTCTTTTCAGCAGATTGGTGTCCAGATTGTCGCTTTATTGAACCAGTATTACCTGAAATTGAAAATAAGTATACGGGCTACCAATTTGTTTACGTTGACCGTGATCAATTCATTGACTTATGTGCTGAACTAGATGTGTTTGGCATTCCAAGCTTTATTGCCTATGAAAACGGCAAAGAAATCGGTCGATTCGTCAGCAAAGATCGGAAAACGAAAGAAGAGATTGAACAATTTATCGAAAGCTTATAATTATTCGCCGTGGTTTTATATCACGGCTTTTTTTATTTTGTTCGAACAAAAAATTAGTGTAAAATGGATGGGGTAGTACATCGCCTATCTCCTAAGAGGAGGTTTTTTTCTTGAATGTGAGAACATTAAAAAATAAACTACAAAAACGGTTGGAACATCCAGAGCGGACCTTCCATTTTGATTCCAAAAAAGATACGTTGCGAATTGAAAATACGGAAACTCAAAAAGGAATTACGATTTCGTTACCACCCATTGTAGCAAAATGGGAAGATGTTGGGGACAAAGCCATCGATGAAGTGGTCTATTATGTGGAAGAAGCACTTAGCGTCATGGGAAAAGAGCAAACAGTGAATGATGAGGAAAAAAAGATTTTCCCTGTCATTCGCTCGACCTCATTTCCTAAAGAGGCGAAGGAAGGGGTTTCATTCGTATACGATGACCATACAGCTGAAACCCGGATTTATTATGCGCTCGATTTAGGTTCGACGTATCGACTGATCGATGTTGAATGGCTCGAAAAGAAGGGATGGAGTCATGAACATGTGCGTCAAACCGCCTTGTTCAATGTCCGATCTTTACCGACACCGGTGAAAAAAGATGAAGTAGCCGGAAACGTGTTTTACTTTTTAAATACAAATGATGGATACGATGCAAGCCGTATTTTAAACCAATCTTTTTTAAAAGAAATGGAACAGAAAATCAAGGGTACGATGGCGATTGCCGTTCCACATCAAGATGTTCTCATTTTTGCGGATATTCAAAATGACCAAGGATATGACGTCCTCGCCCAATTAACAATGAGTTTCTTTACAAATGGGCATGTTCCAATTACGGCACTTTCCTTCTTATACGAAGAAGGGGAACTTGAACCGATTTTTATTTTAGGTAAAAATCGTAAACGATGAAAGGAGATACTGAAATGAACGTTTTTTATAACAAAGAAGGAATTGGGGATACGCTCATTATTACGTTAAAAGATGTGGCTAAAGACGATTATGCTTACGAAAAGAAAGGAAATGTTGTACGCATTTATAAAGAAGAGACGAACGAAACAACTGGGTTCAACATTTTCTCGATTTCTGAGTATATGACCATCGAAGCCAATGGAACGGTCGAATTGAACGAAGAAATGTTACATAAAATCAATGACATAATTAAAGAAGCTGGCTTTGATGAAACGATCAAAACGGACTTGTCTCCTAAATTTGTTGTTGGCTATGTGAAAGAAAAAGTGAAGCATCCGAATGCCGATAAATTAAGCATCTGCCAAGTGGATGTTGGCAATGAAGTACTACAAATTGTCTGCGGCGCACCAAATGTGGATACTGGTCAAAAAGTTGTTGTCGCTAAAATTGGTGCGGTTATGCCGAGTGGAATGGTCATTAAACATGCAGAACTACGAGGCGTTCCTTCTAGCGGGATGATTTGTTCTGCACGCGAATTAAATTTACCAAATGCTCCACAAGAAAAAGGCATTCTTGTACTATCAGATGAATATGAGGTTGGTCAACCGTTTCAATTTTAATCACGCTTGACATACATCGGGGGACATGTCTCCCGATTTTTTTATTTCATTCGAGTATGCTGGTTGATCCATAGGAAAACGAACATTATGGTGAAAAAAATGGACAATGAACGCCATTCAATCAAAATCGGTCTAATGTCTTAAAAATATAGGTGGAAAGGCATCTTTTTCACCTATTATTGGATTCCTTTCCCACAAAAGGCGTGAAATTGTTAAAATAGTAGTGAATACAACAGAAAGAGTGATTACATATGAATTGGTTAAAGAAAATGATCGCCTTTTTCAAAGCGGAAGATATATATGAATCAATTGAAGAAGTTGCTCCGGCGAAAGAACAACCAATCCAAATAACTCAACAGATTGAAAAGAAAAAAGATATAGAAGCCCGAGTTGCTTACCACTATCCGAAAGGGCAATTTCGGTTTCCGCTCATTCCAGATGAGGAACCAAAGCGAAAGCGTCCACCACGAAAGGCATCACATGTAAAAGAAGAAAGAAACACTCGTCCTGTGTCAAGTTCAGAATTATCATCAACATCGGAACGAAAGGAATCAATCTCCGTTCAACGTAAGCCGTTTCAGCCGACGGAAATTCCTTCACCGATCTATGGATTTCAGCGTCCAAAACAATTGCAAACGGTGGAGCCGATGTTTAGAAAAGCTCAAGAGGTAGAACCGGCATCTAAGCCAATCTTGGAGGAAGTGGTCACCCAAACTAAAAATGAAAATGAACATGTATTGCCGGTGACCGAATCAATTTCACACCAATATGAACAAGAAACGACCGTTTATCAAGAAAAACCATTTGAACATCCTGTCGCCAAGGAAGCTGGACGACAAGCTACCAAAATCGTGAAGAACGACGTAGAACAGCGTGAACAACCGGTTGAACAACTGCAACCAAAGGCAATAGAACTAAAAGACGAAACCGAGGTAACAGTCCAAGAACCCAAAATTGCAGCTGAAAAGCTAGAAAAAGAACGGCCACGACGAAAAACGATTCCGTTTAACGTTATCATGTTAAAGCAAGATAAAGAACGGTTACAAAAACAGTCACCCATCCAACAAACTAAACGTCCAATAGAAAAACAAGATGAAAGACAACCAGCGCCGTCTTCTCAGCCGACCCATACGAAGGTAAGTAACGAAGGAGATTACCAGTTACCGTCGATTCACTACTTAACCCCACCTGTTCAAACGACCGTTGATAAAGAATGGGTAAACAAGCAAGCCCATCTTCTAAATGATACGTTAAAAAACTTTAACGTACGGGCGAAAGTCGTTCACGTTACTCAAGGTCCATCGGTAACAAGATTTGAAGTACAGCCGGAACCTGGGGTGAAAGTCAATAAAATTACAAATTTAGCAGATGATATTAAATTAAGTTTAGCTGCTAAAGATATTCGAATTGAAGCACCGATACCTGGAAAGCATACGATCGGAATTGAAGTACCCAATCGGCAAAGTCGTCCGGTATTTTTAAGTGAAATCATCGGTAAGCCCATGTTCCAAGAAAACGAATCCCCGTTAACGGTAGCACTTGGATTAGATATCGCCGGTCAGCCGGTTATTGCTGATTTGCAAAAAATGCCTCACGGGTTAATAGCTGGAGCGACCGGTTCAGGGAAAAGTGTATGTATTAACACAATGTTAGTTAGTCTAATATTTAAAGCTACACCAGAACAGCTCCGGTTATTGTTAATTGATCCGAAAATGGTGGAACTCGCTCCGTATAACCGAATTCCACACTTGATTAGTCCAGTCATTACCGATGTGAAAGTAGCGACAGCAGCTTTAAGATGGGCGGTTGAAGAAATGGAACGTCGCTATGAACTATTTGCCCAGATCGGAGCTCGTGATTTAAAACGCTATAATCAGCTAGCTGAGAGGGAAGGTCGTGAACATCTCCCATACATTGTGATCGTCATTGATGAATTAGCAGATTTAATGATGGTTTCACCAGCAGATGTCGAAGAAGCGATCTGTCGAATTGCTCAAAAAGCTCGGGCGTGCGGCATTCACTTAATTGTTGCAACACAGCGACCTTCCGTTGATGTTATTACCGGTTTAATTAAAGCGAATATCCCGACACGAATTGCTTTTTCCGTTTCCTCACAAGCAGATTCACGAACCATTATTGATATGGGCGGAGCAGAAAAATTATTAGGAAAAGGAGACATGCTATATTTAGGAAACGGATCGTCCAAACCCGTTCGTTTACAAGGAACGTTTGTCTCTGATGAAGAAATAGATGAAATTGTACAGCATGTGCGCAAGCAGCGAGAGCCATCGTATTTATTTGCACAAGAAGAATTAATGAAAAAGTCTCAATCGTTTGAGGAAGAAGATGAACTGTTTTATGAAGCGTGTGAGTTTGTCGTTGAGCAAGGTGGGGCCTCTACATCCAGTTTGCAACGACGATTCCGAATTGGATATAACCGTGCCGCTCGGTTAATTGACATGATGGAGCAACACGGCATTATTTCCGAAGCAAAAGGAAGCAAGCCACGGGACGTGTTAATTTCAGAACAAGATTTGGAAACCATCTTAGATACTAGTACAATATCGTAAAGCATGGTATTCTATATTTTGTGTATGTAAAAGCTTTCTTCCATTTCGTTTGCGCCTGTGGCCTTCTTTTTCGTAGGAAATACTTCGGATGGTAAGGGGATCAAAAATATGAAAGAAATAGAGTTAAAGATGCAAGGAAAAATAAAACGGTTAACGAATAAAACGTTTAAATTCGATGAGCGGATTAAGGATGGATGGTTTTCTGCTGTTTATTTTTTAAAAACGCGCGAAATTGTGAAAAAATATTGTCCTGATAATATTGTGACGATGCAATTTTTCCAAAAGAAGCACGCCGTCCTATGTGGAACGGATGAAGTCATAGCGCTAGTGAAAACGTTTGCTGATAATCCAGACGATTTAGAAATTTATTCGTTAAAAGATGGCGATAAAATCAGTCCATTTGAGACGGTGTTAACCATTACCGGTCGCTATCAAGATTTCGGCTATTTAGAAGGAATTATTGATGGCATTTTAGCTCGTCGTACATCCGTGGCAACGAACGTTTATAACGTCGTAAAAGCGGCTGGCATTTCAGGGAAACAAAAGCCTGTCATCTTTATGGGGGACCGCGACGATCACTATACACAGCAAGCAGGAGATGGATACGCAGCTTATATTGGAGGTTCTACCGCTCAAGCTACTCACGCGATGAACGAATGGTGGGGCAAACAAGGAATGGGAACGATGCCTCATGCGCTTATCCAGCTATTTAATGGGGATATTGTCGCTGCCACGAAAGCGTATCATGAAACATTCCCAGATGATGATTTAATTGCGCTTGTCGATTACAATAACGATGTCATCACGGACGCGTTAAAAGTCGCACGTGTGTTTGGTGATAAATTAAAAGGAGTTCGTGTCGATACCTCTCGTACGATGATTGATAAATACTTTTTACGGAATCAACATTTACTTGGAACGTTTGATCCTCGTGGTGTCAACGCAGAGCTTATTTTTGCTCTTCGAAAAGCATTAGATGATGAAGGCTATCATCACGTGAAAATTGTCGTATCCGGTGGTTTTAACGAAGAGCGTATTTTAGAATTTGAAAAACGTGGCGTTCCGGTGGATATGTATGGGGTAGGAAGCAGCTTATTAAAAATAAACATCGGTTTCACTGGTGACAATGTCATGCTGAATGGAAAGCATCAAGCAAAAGCAGGTCGTCGCTACCGTCCAAATCCACGATTAGAAAAAGTAGACTAAAAATATCATTGGGCCCAAAGCAACAGATGGGCTCAATTTTTTTCCATTGAACTAATAAAAAAACAGTGATATGTTAACGTTGAGTTTAATAGCACAACCGTTTCTTCAAATGACTCTCATGGTCATACATCAAAAAAAGTGGTATAATGAGTCAGTATAAAAGGAAACAATGTAATGATTAGCGAATGTCGTACGGATATCATTTTTCAAATGGTGTCATATACTGCTTAATGATAGACAATTGTTGGAGGTTCAATATATGACAGTATACCATTTTGTAGGGATTAAGGGTTCTGGGATGAGCGCGCTTGCACAAATACTTAACGATATGAAGTATGATGTGCAAGGGTCAGATTATGAAAAATACTTTTTCACTCAGAAAGCCCTTGAAGAAGCAAATATAAAAATCCTACCATTTCAAAAAGAAAACATTCAACCAGGAATGACGGTCATTGCAGGAAATGCGTTTCCAGATACCCATGAAGAAATTGAAGAGGCAAGGAAATTAGGAGTTCCTGTGATTAGGTACCATAAGTTTTTAGGCGACTTTATGCAAAAATTCACCAGTATTGCTGTAACCGGAGCTCATGGAAAAACCTCAACAACAGGTCTTCTTGCTCACGTGATGAAAGGAGCAAAACCGACGTCCTATTTAATTGGAGATGGTACGGGAAAAGGAGAACAAGATTCACAATACTTTGTGTTTGAAGCGTGCGAATATCGACGCCATTTCTTGTCATACTTCCCTGACTATGCCATCATGACGAATATCGATTTTGACCATCCAGACTATTTTGCGAACATAGATGATGTGTTTTCTGCCTTCCAAGAAATGGCTTGGCAAGTGAAGAAAGGAATCATTGCTTACGGAGACGACGAATATTTACAAAAAATTCAAGCAAAAGTACCTGTCTTATTTTACGGGTTTGGTGAAGAAAATGACTTCCAAGCGCGTAACGTTGTGAAAGAGACGACTGGGACGACTTTCGATGTGTTTGTCCGTAATACGTATTTTGCGACATTTAAAATTCCAGCGTTTGGTGACCATAACGTTTTAAATTCTCTAGCCGTTATTGCCTTGTGCCATTACGAAGATATTGATTTAGACATTGTGAAAGAACGGCTAGCGACGTTTGAAGGAGTGAAACGTCGTTTTACAGAAAAAACGGTAGGTGACCAAATTTTAATTGATGATTACGCTCATCATCCAACCGAAGTAAAAGCAACGATTCAGGCGGCTCGTCAAAAATATCCAGACCGTGAGATTGTCGCGGTATTCCAACCGCATACGTACACAAGAACGCAAGCCTTTTTAAACGAATTTGCTGAGAGCTTACGTTTAGCTGATTACGTCTATTTATGTGAGATTTTCGGTTCTGCTCGCGAACATGTCGGAAAGCTCTCCATTGATGATTTGCAGGAAAAAATTGACGGCTCACGCATATTAAACGAAGATGATCCGTCGATATTAGAAACCCATCGAAATAGTGTTCTTTTATTTATGGGAGCGGGCGATATTCAAAAGTTTCAACAAGCGTATGAACAATTTTTAGCTCAAAAAAATCAATAAGATACAACGGCCTTTTCTCGGAAGTTCGTCGAGAAAAGGCCGTTGTTGTTGAAAAAGGATAGTTGAAAAAAGTGTCTTAAAAAAGAATATGACTGAACCTGATATCCCATGTATCTTATTTTAAGTTTTCTGGGTTTAAACACTCTAATTCTGGAATAACGAAGCGTCCGTCTTTTCGAATTAACACATCGTCAAAGTAAATTTCTCCGCCGCCGTACTCCGGACGTTGAATCATGACCATATCCCAGTGGATGTTGGAGTGGTTGCCGTTGTAGGCATCGTCATAACATTGTCCTGGTGTAAAGTGGAAGCTGCCGTCGATTTTTTCATCGAATAAAATGTCTTGCATCGGATGTAATATGAACGGATTGACACCAATCGCGAATTCACCGATGTATCGAGCACCTTCATCTGTATCAAATATGTTGTTAATGCGTTCTGTGTCGTTGGCAGTGGCTTCGACAATTTTTCCGTCTTTAAACGTTAGTTTGACGTTTTCAAAGGTAAATCCTTGGTATGGAGATGGAGTATTAAACGAAATGACGCCGTTAACGGATTCACGAACTGGCGCAGTATACACTTCTCCGTCTGGAATGTTCATGCGACCGGCACATTTCACTGCTGGAATGTCTTTAATGGAGAACGTTAAATCCGTACCGGGACCGGTAATGCGTACTTTGTCAGTTTTGTTCATTAAGTCGACTAACGCATCCATCGCTTTGTCCATTTTGCCGTAATCTAAGTTACATACATTAAAATAAAAATCTTCAAACGCTTCGGTACTCATTTTCGCTAATTGAGCCATGGATGCGTTTGGATAGCGGAGTACGACCCATTTTGTTTTTGGTACGCGAATATCCCGATGAACTTTTTTCTGAATGGTATTTCCGTGAATCTTCATTTTTTCGTCAGGTACATCGGCTAGTTCGTTAATGTTATCCCCGGAACGTAAGCCGATGTATGCATCCATTTGTTTCATCACTTGGGCTTCAAATTGAGCCATCATTTCAAATTGCTCTTCTTGGGCCCCCATTAACAAAGCGCGATCGACTTGATGGTCTTTTAGTAAAACGAACGGATAGCCTCCTGCTGCATACGCCTCTTTTACAAGGGCGGTCACTAATTCGCGCTGAAGTCCGAAGTTTTCAATTAACACTTTTTCGCCTGGTTGTAGCTGAACGGAATAGTTGATTAAATTTTTCGCTAACGTTTCAATACGTGGATCCTTCATCATCATTCCTCCAATGTATGTATTCATCCAACTTCTATTCTAACCGAAAACGACGAAAAATTTGAAGAATACATTCGAAATAGATCGAATATTGAGGAACGAATAATGGAAAAAAATGCAGGAATTTTCATTTCGCTCAAGAATGTATTAAAATCAGGTTAAACCTATTACATAAGGGAAGAGTCATAGTGGAGGTGTCAGAACGATATGAGCATCATATTGTATATAAGTGTAGCCATTTTTGCCATAGCGTTTGCCGTTTTAGTTGTATTTTTATCACGTACGCTACAATCTTTACAAAAGACATTAGATCGCGTGTCCACTACGTTAGAAGGACTTGAGCGTCAATTAGAAGGGGTAACGAGTGAAACGAAAATTTTACTTTCGAAAACAAATGAGTTAGCCTCTGATTTACAAAAGAAATCAGAGCGTTTAAATAGCGTAGTCGATGCAGTAACAGAAACAGGAACGGCGATTCGTAAAGTAAATGATTCCATTCAACAAGTATCAGCTACTATACAAGGAGCCGTCGAGAAAAATCAAGAAAAAATCTCACAAGTTGTTCAATGGGGAAATGTGTTGCTTGAATTAAAGGACAAATGGAAGCAGCGAAAAGAAAAACGTGCATTTACATCAAAAGATGTTGAACATACACCACAACCATCGGGAGTTTCCCAACGATCCAATTAAAATTTATAAGGGGAGGAATTTTTCATGGAGAAAGAACTAGAAAAGAAAGAACAAACGAGAGAACAAACAGTTCATGTGAAAGAGTTTCTTATTGGTACGTTTGTCGGTGGGCTAGTTGGAGCTACCACAGCACTCTTATTCGCACCAAAGTCAGGAAAAGACTTGCGCCATGATATTCAAGAACAAAAAGATCTTCTCCTTAACAAAACGAATCAGTATCGTGAACTAGTCGTTGAAAAAGGCAGTGAGTTAGCCGCTGCGGCGAAAGAAAAAACGGTAGCGCTAACAGATGCCGTGCAAAGTCAATCAAAAGATTTGTTAAACAAGGTAAAGCCGCTTCGTGCAAAAAATGAAGATGCGCCTGTACAAGAAGAAGTACCTACTGAAGAAGAGGTGCAACAAAAGCTAACCGAAACGGAGCAAGCGTTAGAAGAAGTCGAAAACCAATAACAGAAACAAAGTTAATTATTTGCCAAAAAAGTAGTGAAGTGCTATGATGACTTCACTACTTTTTTTAAGGGGAGGATTATATGGAGCGTATTCGCTCGATTGAGGAGTTTCTATCTCTCATTGAATCTGAAGACAATTTTTACTTTTTAAAGCATAGCGCCACTTGTCCCATCAGTATGAATGCGTATCGTGAGAACGAATCTTTTGTTGCGGATGAACAAGTTAAAGGATACTATCTTGTTGTCCAAGAAGATCGTCCGTTATCTAATTACATTGCGGACACGTATAGTATCCGGCATGAATCACCTCAAGTTTTCCTCTTCCAAAACGGCAAGCCGGTTTGGCATACATCTCACTGGAATATTACAAAGGAACAACTGCAAAAAACGACAAGATAATGAAGAAGGCAGCCTCTGTATACTGAAAAGGGGCTGCCTATCATTTATTTTATGTTGTTTTCGTTGATTTCCATTTTAATTCTAATTCGTCACCATGTTGAATCGGTTCATAGAAAGTACATTCTACTCCATTTTTTAATATCGTAAACGAACGTTGTTCCGTTGAAGGTCGATTGACCTCTACATATCGGAACAAATCTTGGAAAATAAAAGGTTTCGTTGGAAGTATATCGATTTGAAGCGAATCACCAATATACATGCGCTCTTCTCCTGTAAGTTGTTTCCCATCCCGTATGACTGAAACAATTTGTTGCTCTAATGTTACCCGTTCTCCGTTAAAGAGTACCACAATGGTATGTTTCATGTTTAATTGTTTCGTTTGAAGTATTTCACTTAATGTCGGATGCTGATATGGGACAATATCAATGACGTCCCCGTCTTGGAACGGACTGGACGGTTTTACTTGACGATCGTTTAACAAGAGTTGTCCCGAAAACTTTGGAAAAAAGGTCGCTTTTCCATTCCATTGTACATAAAACGGTCTTATTTTTTCTTTTAATTGGGTAAGCTGTAATTGATCTAATAGTTGTTCAATCGTTTTTGGAAACCGAACTTCTACAACATCTTTATCAACAAGAACTTGATCTAATGAAGCTTTTCGACCATTTACTTCAATAACTGGATGAATCGTATATGGTTTCCCTTGAATCGTTACCGTTTTAGCGGCAAACGTTTCATCAAACAGGTCATTTAACGTTACGCGAGCTGATCGTCCGTCTATTCCAGGAATGATGGTAATTTTATCTCCGTTTTTCACGGGAGTGTCAAAGGAGGCTTTCGTTCCGTTTAGTAATATCGTTGGCGGGTGTCCGTGTTCACCAGGTAGAGTGAGCGACTGTCCATTAACCGTGATGATGGACGCCATTCCTGGTTTACCGTATAGTTTTGACACTTTTAGACCAGCTGTTAATACACAGTCTCCAATAGTTAAAGACTTCACTTCAAATACGCGAACAGGTTGATCATTGACATAAACGGTTACGTATTGAACCGGCGACTGTTGTGCAGCGATTGCAATACCTATAGGTGTGACAAATTCAGGACCTTTCGGTAAATCGTTTTCCATGACTAGCTGCTGAATCGCCTCTGTTCCACGAATGGCTACCCGATTTTCAGGTAACTGTAATTGTTGAGCGATTGTTTTCGGTAAATGTGGTGTTAAGCTTCCACCACCTACGAGCATTACCGCTTTTGGTGGTTTGTTGTTATTTAGACGTAAAATTTCTTCACAAATGGATTTGGCTAGTTTTTCAATGGAAGGGGATATTTGTTGAATCACTTCTTCTTTTGGAATTGTTGTTTCAAATCCTAAAATATCGGTGATCGTAATCGAATCCTTCGCAATCAGTTCTCTTTTCGCTTGTTCTGCTTTTGGGAAATCGAGTAAGTATTGGTCGCTAATAGCTTCTGTAATTTCGTCTCCGGCAACTGGTACCATCCCATAAGCGATGACAGTTCCTTCATCGGTAATGGCTATATCAGACGTACCTGCACCAATATCAACAAGTGCTACATTTAAGCGACGCATCGATGGAGGAATCAGCACATTAATGGCCGCAATCGGCTCCAACGTTAACGCTTCCATTTCTAATTTAGCACGTTGGAGTGCGGTTATTAATGATTCGACTACCACTCTCGGTAAAAATGTAGCAATGATTTCAACCGATGCGGTATCTCCTCTTTGGTCAATTAAGTTTCCAATCTCTTCATCGTCTAAGTAATAATGAAGAACGGAATAGCCGACACAATAATAATGTTTGCTTGAATCTTGGACAAAGTTTTCAGCCGCTCTCACTTGAGCAGCTTGGACGGCGGACAATTCTAAATGAAGAATATCATCTTTTTGCAATATTGGTTTATTTTTAATGGAAATGGTGGCTTTTGAACGCTCTGTTCTTAAAGCGCGACCAGCAGCGGCTACGCACACTCGTCGAAGAGGACCGTGTGTTTTTTCCAGTTCTTCTTTGATTTCTTTAATAATTTTTGATACCGACATGACATCATGAATTTGTCCATCAAGCATGGCCCGTTCTTGATGCTCTTTTATGACTGTGTCCTTAATGTAATAATTTCCTTCTTTTACTTCCATAATAATACCAACAACGGAACGAGTACCAATATCGAGTGAGAAAATAATATTCTTCTGTTCCAAGACGATGCACCTTCTTTAAATTTTATTCATAGAATACTTTATCGCTTAAAAGCGTTTAATTATTAAAGATTTTTTTAGTGACATTTGGAAGATTATCCTATATAATTATCCCTAATATATTAGAAAATGTAACACAATTTAACTGTGCGGGGAAGAATTCATATATAGAATTATATGAATCTTTACTCAAGAACATGTACACTTGTTCATGAATGAACAAATAGAAAGGATGGAAACGATGAGTAACAAGGAGCTTGACCAATTACGTGAACAATTAGACGAATTAAACTTGCAAATTTTGAATTTAATTAATGAACGAGCACGTCTTGTTCAGGAAATTGGAAAAGTAAAAGAAAAGCAAGGGGTCAATCGCTATGACCCTGTACGTGAACGGAAAATGCTTAATTTAATTAAAGAGAACAACAGTGGACCGTTTGCAGATTCAACCATTGAACATATCTTTAAAGAGATCTTTAAAGCAGGATTGGAACTACAAAAAGACGACCATCGAAAGGCATTACTTGTATCTCGTAAGAAAAAGCCAGAAGATACGATTGTAGAAGTGAATGGAGAAAAAATTGGCGACGGCAATCCTCATTTCATATTTGGACCATGTGCCGTCGAATCGTATGAACAAACAGCACAGGTTGCTGCAGCTGTTAAACAAAAAGGGCTGAAGTTACTACGTGGCGGGGCGTTTAAACCACGGACATCACCTTACGATTTCCAAGGACTAGGTATCGAAGGGCTTAAAATTTTAAAACAAATTGGGGACGAGTACGGTTTAGGTGTTATTAGTGAAATTGTAAACCCTGCAGATATTGAACCAGCCCTTGAATACTTAGATGTTATTCAAATCGGTGCAAGAAATATGCAAAACTTTGAATTGTTAAAAGCGGCAGGACAAGTTAATAAACCAGTACTATTAAAACGTGGATTGGCAGCAACGATTGAAGAATTTATCAATGCAGCTGAATACATTATGTCTCAAGGAAACGGTCAAATTATTTTATGTGAACGAGGCATTCGCACATATGAACGCGCTACTCGAAATACACTAGATATTTCAGCCGTTCCAATTTTAAAACAAGAAACTCATCTACCAGTGATTGTTGATGTTACTCATTCTACGGGTCGTAAAGATTTATTGTTACCTGCTGCTAAAGCGGCCATTGCGATTGGAGCAGATGGAGTAATGGCGGAAGTTCATCCAGATCCAGCTGTCGCATTATCCGATTCAGCTCAACAAATGGACCTACAGCAGTTTGATGAATTTTTTGAAGCGTTAACCAAAAGTATGCCTTTAAAAACGTTATAATAAAGAAAAAGGTGACCTTGTGAAGAAATACGGCTTTACAGGGTCACCTTTTCCTATATGAAAAACAATGGATTCGTTGCACGTTTATATCGTCTATAATATGATAATTTACATGATTGTATGAAAAAATTCATGATTAACACGCGTACTTTTACGTACATTCATGTAAAATAAGACTATCAAGAAATCGATTAGAACGTGATAAAGGAGTTGGACCAATCAATGAATGTAACAATATACGATGTAGCAAGAGAAGCAAATGTATCAATGGCAACGGTTTCGCGTGTGGTGAACGGGAACCCAAATGTAAAACCAGCAACTCGAAAAAAAGTCATGGAAGTGATTGAACGGTTAGGTTATCGTCCAAATGCGGTAGCACGAGGCTTAGCAAGTAAAAAAACAACGACAGTTGGTGTGATTATCCCAGATATTTCGAGTATCTTTTATGCCGAGTTAGCTCGAGGTATCGAAGACATTGCCACGATGTACAAATACAACATTATTTTAAGTAACTCTGACCAAAACAAAGAGAAAGAACTTCATTTAATTCAAACAATGTTAGCCAAACAAGTAGATGGCATTGTATTTATGGGTGGACAAATTACGGAGGAGCATGTAGCAACATTTGAACAATCACCTGTGCCTATCGTCTTAGCTGGTTCTATCGAACAATCGAAACAAATTCCTTCCGTTAATATTGATTATAAAACAGCTTCCTATGAGGCAATAAAAGAATTTATTGATAAAGGACACAAGCGTATAGCATTTGTCAGCGGCCCATTCCATGAAACCATTAATCGTGAAGAAAAATTAGCCGGGTACCAAAAAGCCCTAGAAGAAGCTGGCATTTCATATGATGAAGCTCTTGTGGTAGAAGGGGATTACACGTATGATTCCGGCGTAGAAGCATGGGAAAATTTATCTCAACTTTCTGAGCCACCAACTGCTGTTTTAGTTGGTAGCGACGAAATGGCGCTTGGTGTGATTCATGGGGCTCAAGATGACAACGTAAAAATTCCTGAGCAATTAGAAGTGATCAGCTTTGACAATACGCGTTTAGTACAAATGGTTCGCCCTACACTCTCATCTATCGTGCAGCCTTTATATGATATCGGTGCGGTAGCAATGCGCTTATTGACTAAATACATGAATAAAGAAGAAGTATCTGACCAAATTGTCGTTCTTCCACACCGTATTGAACATCGAAACTCAACAAAATAAAGATAGTGCCGATATAAACGATAGATTCAATATTTCTAGGGAGAGTAACCATGAGAAAGCTTGATGTTCTAACACCAGTAGGTCTCGTTGTCGGTGTAGTCTTATTAGCATTTGCCATCATATCAAACGGCGGAACGGAAGGCTTTATTTCCTTTATTCATATTCCGTCTCTACTCATTGTCTTTGCGGGATTATTTTCAGGTTTACTTGTCAGTTTTTCTCTTAAAGATTTACGACACATGTTTGTCGTTATAAGACAAGCGTTCCAACAAGAGGAATATAATTTATACGAACTCATTCAAACGTTTGTTCGTTTATCCGAGCGAGCACGTAGGGAAGGACTTTTAGCGTTAGAAGCGGAAGTAGAACAGGTGGAAGATTCCTTTTTGAAGAAAGGAATTTTATTAGCGGTGGATGGCATTGAGCCTGATGTGATTGTAGATATTATGAACGCCGAAATTTCTGCGTTAGAAGAACGTCATCGCAAAGGAAGAAGTATTTTAGAGAAAGCGGGTGAATATGCTCCTTCTTGGGGAATGATTGGAACGCTTGTAGGTCTTGTCTTAATGTTAAAAAACTTAAACGATCCGAGTACATTAGGTCCGAACATGGCTGTCGCTTTATTAACGACATTTTATGGTAGTTTATTGGCAAACTTAGTATTCCTTCCAATGGCTTCAAAATTAGCGATTAAAACGGAAAAAGAAGTTTTTTACAAACAAATTATTATTGAAGGAGTCATCGGTGTTCAGTCCGGTCAAAATCCAAAAATATTAGAAGAAAAATTGACTGCCTTCTTGTCAAATAAGGAACGGGTTGTTCATCCGGTACAGGACGAGCAGGGGGCCGTAACGTATGAAGCGTAAACGTACGTTACCTCCTTCTGATAAAGGAGCACCGAAATGGATGGTTACGTATTCGGATTTAATGTCTCTCGTCTTAGTGTTTTTTATTTTACTTTTTTCGATGTCACAAATTGATATTATTAAATTCAAGGCGATTGCCGAGTCCTTTCGTCAACGGCAAGTTCTCGATTTTTACCCTTCTGTTATTCCGTCTGAGAACCCTTCGGCACAACCTGAGATAACAACCAATGATAGCAATGAAACAAATGATTCTTTACTAAGTAACGAGAATGAACAAGATTTATTGGAGCAATTACTTGTGGAAGTTCAACAATATTTAGAGGACAACGGTTTATCCGATGTGGCTGTGGCCACTCGAACAGAGCGAGGTGTTGTTCTCGTCTTACAAGAAAAAGTATTGTTTCGGACTGGAGAAGCAGAAATTATTCCAAGCGCATATCCTTTTTTAAACAAGGTTGGGACATTATTAAAGAAAATTCCAAATGTCGTAAAAGTAGAAGGACATACGGATAATCGTCCGATCTCAACAGCAAAATACCCATCTAACTGGGAACTATCCACTGCTCGTGCAAGCAGTGTCATTCGCTTTTTAATTAAACAAAATCATTTAGATCCGAAACGATTTATGGCCGTCGGATACGGAGATACACGACCAATTGCTCCTAATGACGGTCCTGAAAATTGGCAAAAAAATCGCCGGGTAGAAATTATTATCTCAGATCCTTCTTATAATGAAAACGAACCCTGAACGGTAAAAGGAACGTTCAGGGTCGTTTTATTATTACTCTAATTCGATTCTACGTTACGGGACCATTGCCGAATAGGAATAAGAGCACGTTCTAACGTTTGCCTGTTTTTCTCTTCAATTTCTTGTTTACGTGGAATCGGTTGATACATATTGGATGGATCTTCCCACGTTTTAATAAGCGGGACAGGAGCCTGTTGTTCCCAATGATGAATCCATTCTTCAGGTAAAGAACCAGAAACATGGGCGTTTTCGGTCATTTCTAACCAGATGTAAGCCCAAGCTCGCGGAACGACTCGCCAAATATCATATCCACCCCCACCGACGGCGATCCAGCGACCGTTGCAATATTGATGAGCAATCTCGTGGGCAAGCTTTGGAATTTCTCGATAGATTTTGATTGTTGCTGATAAATGGGTTAATGGGTCAAAATAGTGGGCATCCGCACCGTTTTGTGTAACAATCACATCCGGCCTAAAATAGTCAGCGATTTCACGAAAGGCAGTTTGATAGGCATAAAGCCATGATTCATCTTCGGTAAATGCATCGACAGGAACATTAAATGAATAACCATACCCTCTTCCAGCTCCTCGTTCGTTCACATTTCCGGTTCCTGGAAATAAATATCGCCCCGTTTCATGAATAGAGAACGTACATACATTCGGATCATCGTAAAATGTCCATTGAACCCCGTCCCCATGATGAGCGTCGGTATCCACATATAATACTCGGGCCCCATATTTTTGTTGAATGTATTTAATCGCAACGGAGCTGTCATTGTAAATACAAAAGCCAGATGCCTTTCCACGGAACCCATGATGCAGTCCCCCGCCTAGATGGAGCGCATGTTCACTTTTCCCTTCCATAACGTAATCGACCGCAGTTAACGTTCCACCGACAAGGTAGGCGCTCGCTTCATGCATGTGTGGAAATATGGGGGTATCTTCCGTTCCTAGACCGTAGCTTTCCGCTTTTTCAGGCGATATCAATCCATGGCCTGCATCTTTAACGGCTTGAACGAACGATCGATCATGGACCAGGTACAACTCTTCGTCAGTAGCCATTCGTGGAGGAACAAGATCATCGTCATCTATGGCCTTTAGACTTTTTAATAAATCAAGGGTTAATTTCAAACGAAGTTGATTAAATGGATGCTGATCGGAAAACTTGTACGAAAGTAGCTTGTCGGAATAGACAAATACCGCTCGTTTCTTTTTCATGACGTAATCCCCGGAACGTATGGCCATTGGACATGATAGCCGTTTATTTTCAAGTCTTCAATGATGCCAACAGGGTTCATTGTCCGTACACGAAACACTAAAATTTTATAATGTTCATCTTCCCGATCCGGGTATACAAGTACGCTATGAATATTCGCATTCCGTTTTCGAATAATGCCGGCCACTTCGTATAACATTCCGGCCTTATTCGGTACGCGTACTTCGATTTGGGAACCGGGTTGATGAGCCCCTGTTAGCTCAACAAATGTATGTAATAAATCGGTTTCCGTAATGATTCCAACAAGCTTTTGATTTTGAATAATCGGCATACAACCGATGTGATGTTCATAAAACATGGCCGCTACTTCTTCGACAAAGTCGAGCGGATGCCCAGTAATAACTTCTGTTTTCATAATCGTTTGGAGAGGCTGCTTCAAAATATCTTTATTTGAATGCGTTTCCAAAATAGAAGGTGTGGCCTCTTTAATATCCCGATCAGACACAATACCAACTACTTCGTTTTCGTCATTGACAATAGGTATGTGGCGAATTTTTTTCGTTCGCATGACTTCAATCGCTCGTTGGATGGAGTCTGTTGGGAGAAGGGAAGTAACATCTTTGTTCATTATTTGTTCAACAATCATTCCGAATTCCTCCTATTAATACATAAACCGATTTTTAAATCGTAGCCGATCAAACTTTTGGATTGATTCTTGGTCGACTCTTTTGCCAATACGAGCCATCAGACAGTTGGCTGGATGGGAGCTAATTTCCGGATCATCAGTGGCATACCACTCTAGTCCTCCGGCATTCATCATTTTTTCCATCACTTTTCTATACTCCCATACGTTCAGTCCCGTTCCTTTTAAATCCCAATGCCAATAATACTCGGTCGTTATGATAATATAGTCTTCCATCGCATCGTCCATCATGGACACTTTTAATAAATTTTTTCCGATTGAAAAGCCCCGGTATTTCGGAATGACCTCAATTGCTCCTAGTTCAATTAAATTTTTCATGTTCCCTTCCGACCATCGTTCAAGTGGATCAGGATACAGATAAGTGACGTATCCAATAATGGTATTGTTTTCTCTGGCGATAATAATTCTTCCTTCTGGTAACTTGGCAATTTCAATAAGAGCTTGATGTTGTTTCGCTGGAGGCCGAAAAGCCACTAAATCTTGGTGGAATTCTAGCCGTTCTAGCTGTTCAGAAGGAATCGGACCTTCAATGATAATCGGTCCATGTGGAGTTTTTATTTCCTTCGCATTATACGTTTTTTTATGTTCCATGCATACACCACCTTATATGTTCCTATTTCTATTATACAAAAATCTGAATCTTTTGACGTTGTTAGGAATCGATAATTTTACTATTATGTAAATAATTTAAAAAGTGTTCAAATGTAAATTTGTTACAATGTTAATAATGGAATGTTGATGTAATGAGGAGAAATTAGTAGATGTACACTTTAATTCTCTATGTATTACTCTTAGCTTAATTAAGTAGAAAGAAATAAAGCATTATTAAAATATCGAGTAGAGATGGGGAATGTCCAAAATGTTGATTTACAAAGTCCATTCTATAGTGGCATTTTTCGTTACATGGTTTATTGAAATAACGCTTCATTTTTTCACTCAAACATATCTATAAAAAAAGGAAAAATTTATAGTGAACGTTAATTCTTTTATCGTTCTATTTCTGCTCAGTTTTGTTATTTTTCTTTTAATAATATTTTTTTAACTATATATAAACAAAATGTTTAAAAAATTGAGAATATAGAAAATATCCTATATAATAATATTATCAATTATTACATAAAGGGGGAGAAGGTCAAATGAAGGTGGAAACGCTACCAGTTACAAAAGGAGAACACAACTTAAAAAATTATGAGGAAACGTATGCTTCGTTTCAGTGGGAAGAGGCTGAAAAGAACTTTTCCTGGTACGAAACGGGAAAAATAAATATGGCATACGAAGCGATTGACCGTCATGCACTGACGGAAAAAAAGAATAAAGTCGCACTTTATTATCGTGATCAACATCGTTATGAAAAATATACGTTCAAAGAGATGAGAGATTTAACGAATAAAGCAGCAAATGTATTAAAGCAATATGGGGATGTGGAAAAAGGGGATCGTGTTTTTATTTTTATGCCACGTTCACCAGAGCTCTATTTTGCCTTACTCGGTGCAGTGAAACTCGGCGCTATTGTCGGTCCACTGTTTGAAGCGTTCATGGAAGGGGCCGTGAAAGACCGTTTAGAAGATAGCGGGGCGAAAGTATTGGTGACAACTCCTGAATTGCTCGGTCGTGTCCCTGTTCAAGACTTACCTGAATTAAAACACATTTTTTTAGTAGGCGACGATGTGAAAGAAGAAGGAAATTATTACGACTTTAAAAAGCGATTAAATGAGGCGAGCAAAGAGCTCAACATTGAATGGGTAGATAAAACAGATGGACTTATTTTACATTATACATCTGGCTCAACAGGTAAGCCGAAAGGTGTGTTACACGTTCATCGTGCGATGATTCAACACTATCAAACTGCTAAATGGGTGCTTGATTTAAAAGACGATGACGTTTATTGGTGTACAGCCGACCCTGGTTGGGTAACTGGTACAGCTTACGGTATTTTCGGCCCTTGGCTTGTTGGGGCTTCGAATGTCATTGTTGGTGGTCGCTTCGCCCCAGAATATTGGTATCAAACGATTGAAGATTTTGGAGTCACCGTCTGGTATAGTGCTCCAACAGCGTTTCGGATGTTAATGGGTGCTGGCGATGAAGTGGTGAAAAAATATGATTTATCCAGCTTACGTCATATTTTAAGCGTCGGTGAACCGTTAAATCCTGAGGTTATTCGTTGGGGGTTGAAAGTATTCAACTTACGTATTCACGATACATGGTGGATGACAGAAACGGGAGCTCAACTGATTTGTAACTATCCTTGTATGGAAATTAAACCTGGTTCAATGGGGAAACCAATTCCAGGTGTAAAAGCAGCTATTGTCGATGATCAAGGAAACGAATTGCCACCATATCAAATGGGGAACTTAGCCATTAAAAAAGGCTGGCCATCAATGATGTATACGATTTGGAATAATCCGCAAAAATATGAATCCTATTTTATGCCGGGAGATTGGTATGTTTCTGGCGATTCCGCTTATATGGATGAAGACGGCTACTTCTGGTTCCAAGGTCGTATCGATGATGTTATTATGACTTCGGGAGAGCGGGTCGGCCCGTTTGAAGTAGAAAGTAAATTAGTCGAACATCCAGCGGTTGCTGAAGCAGGGGTCATCGGCGTTCCAGATCCAGTTCGTGGCGAAATTATAAAAGCATTTATTTCATTAAGAGAAGGATACGAACCTTCGGATGAATTAAAAGAAGAAATTCGCTTATTTGTAAAACAAGGACTAGCAGCCCATGCTGCGCCGCGTGAAATTGAATTTAAAGACAAATTGCCGAAAACGCGCAGCGGAAAAATTATGAGACGTGTATTAAAAGCTTGGGAGTTGAATTTACCTACTGGGGATTTATCTACAATGGAAGATTAATGAAAAAGGATCCTGTCCCTTATTGGTCAGGATCCTTTTTATTAGTATTGTCGCTGTTTGAAGGGGGTTGTTCAGTTTCTTCTTTATTTCCATTTCCGTTATTACCCTCAGCTGGTGAAGATGTATCCCCATTATTTCCACCATTATTGTTGCCTGAATTGGACGGTGGTTGTTCTTCATTTGGTGGATCTGTTGGGTTTTCTGAAGGATTATTCGGTATTGAACCGATTTGAACTATGTTGGAAGGGCTGGATTCTTTTCCAGCAACATCTACAGCTTTCACCATATATTCTCCATCCGGAAGCGAAATTCTTAATGGCTCGGATGATTTCACACTTGCCACTTTTTGGCCAGCTTTTGAGTAAATTCGATAGCCGATAACGTCTTTGGAAGCGGATTTTGTCCAAGAAATAATTTTCCCCGACACTTTCGCTTGGACTGGAGCTGGATTTTTACCATCATCTTTAAAAATTGCTTCAGGGATTAAAATTTTCTCCCATTTTGGATTATCCGGTATTAATTGTTCTAAGTCATCTAAACGACCTCCGGTAATTTCTGCGATAAACTCAGGGTTGAGCATGAGCCCCGGCTCAGTAAATTCTGGAGGTGTCGACTCTAAAGCTACGTATTTTTTTCCATCAATGGTTACATAGAAACCGTTAATTAAGCTATTGTCTACTTTATTTGGTACAAATTTTGCGTTAAAGATGTCGGTTTCCACTAACCCTGCTTTTGAACAAGCTTCCGATGGTAGTAAACCAGATACCGCACAATACGATCGGCGAACAATTCCACCTGGCATTTTAAATCGGCTTTTTGGAGCGATTAACTCTGGTTCGATGTCATAAGCGGCATTAATTAATTGTGCCCATATTTTTAAGTTTCGAATACTATAGTTTTCATATCCAGCTGCTTTTAAGCTGCGTGGGGTGTCATATCCAATCCATGTTCCGAATGTCACATTCGGATTAGTTGCGACAAACCAAGCGTCATGGAAGTTCTGACTCGTTCCTGTTTTTCCAGCCCAGTCGGCAGAAAACTTTAACATTCGTGGTACCGACGCCGCTGTTCCGTATTTTAAGACGTCACGCATCATATCGATGGTTAAGTAAGCAGTTTGTGGACTAAATACATTCACTGGTTGTGATTCATGTTGATAAACAACGTTTCCGTTCTTGTCGATAATTTTTTCGATTAAATACGCATCAACAAACTGTCCCCCGTTCGCAAACGTGGCGTACGCATTAACGTTTTCCTCAACGGTGACTCCGTTCGTGATAGATCCGAGTGCAATCGCTGTAGTCGTATAGTCCACATCTGTTAAGGAAGTAAAGCCCATTTTTGCTAAATATTCAACTGGACGGTACTGCTTAATATCTAAATAAATTTTCGCAGCTGGCACGTTATACGATTTCGCTAACGCATAGCGAGCAGAGACAAGCCCGTAATAACTACCAGTATAGTTATTTGGTTTCCAAATTTCTCCATTACCAGCACGGATGCTCATTTCCGTATCCGGAATAATTGTCCCAGGTGTAGCAGCTCCAAGTTCCAGCGCCGGTGCATACACAAGTAGTGGTTTCATCGTTGACCCATTAGAGCGTCTACCTTGTGTAGCATGGTTTAATTGCTCAATACTAAAATCTCTTCCACCGACAAAACTAATAATTCGACCAGTAGTGTTTTCAATTAAAATAGCTCCAATTTGAACAGGCTCGACAACTGTTTCTCCATTTTTTTGCACCTTTACGTCAGGACCGTAGTTTGTATACGCATCCTTCACTTCCTGCATTTTGTCGTAAATGTCTTTATGAATGGTTGTATGAATTTCGTATCCATTTTGACGTAAATCCCTGTCAGCCAAGGTTAAATACTTTTCGTATAGCTTATCATTTTCCTTGACTTCCTCTTTTGTGTACCCATCTTTTTCTGCTAATATAAGCGCCAAAATTTCGGTTGCGCGGCTTTCAATTTCCGCTGTTAACCATGGATACTTTTCCGTTGGGTTTTCTTTCGGAGGAATAAAATCGCTGACGATATCATAATTGAGTGCACTTTCGTATTCCTCCTTTGTGATGTATCCAGCTTCATACATCCGTTTCAAAACGGTTTTCATTCGATTCAATCCTGGCTCAAGATTTTCTTTAAGTTCGCCTTTATTTGTAAACGGCGTATAACCAAATGGGCTTTGTGGCAGTCCTGCAATAAAGGCTGCTTGTGGTAAGTTTAAATCTTTGGCGTCCACACCAAAAATTCCTTTGGCGGCTGATTGCACACCTGCAATGTTTCTTCCGGAAGAATTTCTACCAAAAGTCGCCACGTTTAAGTAAGCCTCTAATATTTCATCTTTATCAAAAAACTTTTCTAAACGTAAAGCGAGCAGTATTTCTTTTGCCTTTCGTTCAAACGATACTTCGTTTGTTAAAATTTGGTTTTTAATTAATTGTTGGGTTAATGTACTACCTCCCGTTCGGACAGAGGAGTTAGTAAATTCTTGGAAAAGAGCGCGTAAAATCGCTTTTGGCACAACGCCATCGTGTTCATAAAAGTATTCATCTTCCGTAGCGATGACAGCATTGATTAAATGTTTAGAAACTTCATCGATGGACACTTCTTCTCGTTCTAAATCCGAACGAAGCTTTCCGAGGTAAACGTTATTCGCAAAGTAAAGGGTGGAGGTTTCTTCGTAGTTGTAAATATCTTTTTTCATACTTTCATAGGAGCGAATCTTTTCATCTTTTACTAAGGAAGCAAAATATCCTGCTCCCACTCCTCCGGCAAATGCAAATCCAAGAATCATGACGATAATCATTATTAAAAACAAATTCCATGTCACTTGGTACGTAATACGTGCTTGACGTTGAACTTTTTTATTTGAAAAGAAACGAATGAATGGCTGTAAACGTTCCTTTACTTTGATCCATATATTTTTCATATACAATCCCCCCAAAGAATCACATCCATTATAGCATAAATAAAGACAGAAAAAGGGAACTTTCTTTTTTAATCCTTCAAAACTAGGCCTTAAATCATACCTTTTGGCAGGTATAAGGAGTTGACAATGAAGGATGGAATATGTTAAATATCTTTTAAGTAAAACATAAGAATACAGAACAAGCTATGAAAGGATTAAGTAGTCACCTATCCCTGTTAAGAAGAGAGTCGATGGTTGGTGCAAATCGACACAAATAGTGTGACGAATTACCCCCTGGAGCTTTTACCGTGAACGTAAGGAGCACAAGTAGCGGTAAACGGTAGTAACCGTTATCGGAAAAAGTGGAGGAGTAATATCCTCAAGTTGGGTGGTACCGCGATGAAAGATCGTCCCTTCGTTTTCGAAGGGATTTTTTTATTGAAAAAATAAAAGGAGTGAGAAGAGTGAATTTACTTGAAGATTTAAAGTTCCGTGGACTAATTAATCAAGTGACCGATGAAGAAGGATTGGAAAAATTATTAGCAGAAGAACGCATTAGCTTATATGCAGGATTTGACCCAACAGCAGACAGTTTACATATCGGTCATTTACTTCCGATTTTAATTTTACGCCGTTTTCAACTAGCTGGTCATAAGCCAATTGCGCTTGTCGGTGGCGGGACAGGTCTTATTGGTGACCCAAGTGGTAAAAAGGCAGAACGGACGTTAAATTCTAAAGAAGTAGTTGCTCAATGGAGTGAACGAATTAAAGAACAGCTGTCTAAATTCCTTGATTTTGAAGCGGAAGAAAATCCAGCAAAAGTAGCAAACAACTACGACTGGATTGGCAGCATGGATCTGATTACATTTTTACGGGACGTAGGGAAAAACTTCGGACTTAATTATATGTTAGCGAAAGACTCAGTTCAAAGTCGACTTGAGACAGGTATTTCGTTTACAGAATTTAGTTACATGATTTTACAGTCATTAGACTTTTTAAAATTATATGAAACCGAAAACTGTAAGCTTCAAATCGGTGGAAGCGACCAATGGGGAAATATTACAGCAGGTTTAGAATTAATTCGTAAATCACACGAAGAGGCGAAGGCATATGGTTTGACAGTTCCTCTTGTCACTAAAGCCGATGGAACGAAATTCGGGAAAACTGAAGGCGGCGCCGTTTGGTTAGATCCTGAAAAAACAACCCCTTATGAGTTTTACCAATTCTGGATCAATACCGATGACCGTGATGTGATAAAATACTTAAAATACTTTACGTTCCTATCAAAAGAAGAAATTTTAGAACTAGAAAAACAAACAGAAGAAGCGCCAGAAAAACGTGCGGCTCAAAAAGCGCTAGCAGAGGAAATGACGCGACTTGTTCATGGTGAAGAAGCGTTAAAACAAGCCATTCATATTTCTGAAGCGCTATTTAGTGGAAACATTAAACATTTAACGGCGAATGAAATTATGCAAGGTTTTAAAGATGTACCTTCCTATGAACATGAAAGCGGAGAACCAATTGGACTTGTCGACTTACTAGTAAGCGCGAAAATTTCATCGTCTAAGCGTCAATCACGTGAAGATATTCAAAATGGAGCTATTTACATCAACGGGGAGCGCATAACTGCTCTTGATTATGTGGTTGATAAAAAAGACCGCATCGAAGGAAAATTTACGATTATTCGTCGCGGAAAGAAAAAATATTTCTTAATTAAATACTAATTGACGAAGTGGTGAGCTCCTTGGCGGGGACTTGCCACTTTTTTGTTCAAGAGATTTTTGTTGAAAGTGAACTGAGTGGTACAAACGTCTTTCCAATGCATATAAGATTTTTCTTGGTTACAGCCATCATTTCCTACAAAAATCTTGTCTAACCATAGTGCTTAATTTTTTATAAAGTCTTCATTCCACTTTTACATTTAATAAAAAAAACACCCGCTCAAACGAACGGGTGTTACGATGATGAAGATTAACGAGAGTAGAACTCTACGATTAGTGCTTCGTTAATTTCTGCTGGAAGTTCAGAACGCTCTGGTAAACGAGTGTAAGTACCTTCTAACTTTTCAGGATCGAAAGTTAAGTACTCAGGTACATAGTTGTTAGCTTCAACTGCTTCTTTAATAATTTGAAGGTTGCGAGATTTTTCGCGAACGCTAATTGTTTGGCCAGGTTGCACACGGTAAGATGGAATGTCTACACGGCTTCCATCAACAAGGATATGACCGTGGTTAACAAGCTGACGAGCTTGACGACGAGTACGAGCTAAGCCAAGACGATATACTAGGTTGTCAAGGCGAGACTCAAGAAGAATCATGAAGTTTTCACCATGTTTACCAGGCATTTTACCTGCTTTCACGAACGTGTTACGGAATTGACGCTCGTTTACTCCGTACATATGACGAAGTTTTTGTTTTTCTTGTAATTGTAGACCGTACTCAGATAATTTTTTACGTTGGTTTGGACCGTGTTGACCCGGCGCATAAGGACGTTTTTCTAATTCTTTACCAGTGCCGCTTAAAGAAATACCAAGACGGCGAGAAATCTTCCAGCTTGGACCAGTATAACGAGCCATCAAGGACTCCTCCTTTATCGTTTATTTTCGGTAAAATAAACAGTTGTTTACAACATTTATGACCATTTTGTTTTCATGTACCTTCGCCCTAGCAGCAGAGGGTTACGAGATACAACTCATAATGAGCAACAAAATGGGAACATAAACTTGTAAACATAGGCTGCAATATTTTACACAAAGGACATTATATAATTTTCAAAAAGGGAAGTCAAGAACAAAATGGGTGTTTTAGCTATAAATTCATAAAAATCTTAATAAAATTATAACATACCGATTTTTAGTGTGATATAATACAATATTGTAGGCAAATTATAGAAATTTAGAAGAAGCATGATTTTTTTTGAAAAAATACGAACAAACATGTAATTCGTCTTTTATTAATCATTCTTCGGTATGACAATCGTCGGAATTGTGACGTAGGATGATGAAATGACAGAGGAGTCTCCAATTCTACAGGTAGTTATTACAGCAATCACCCAATGCCCGAATCTCTTTGGCTAACCAACGGACAGATTTTAACGACTTCTCATTGTCTATCTAATTTCCAGTATTAGTAAAAATGGAACTTGATGATCTAGTTGGTGAGTTAAAAAAGGAAGTAACGGAGATGGACTTTTGACACAAAGGAATAACCATTGGTACTATTTTACCCCTACTCTACAATTAGAAAAACGATCTCCAAATAAACATAGTTCCTTCATAACCACCGGTATCCCATTTCAAGTAACTGATACAGAGAAGATATCAAAACGTATATATATATATATATATATATAAAGAAGTGATGAATAATTCGATCGAAGTGGATGTACTTTTCTTCCATTCATCCGTTGGATACTAAAAAAACTGTATGGTTATTATCATATCCGCAACATGTCAAAATTGCTGTGATGAAATCAACAATACATTAATGTAGCATAGCGGGTGACTGAAATGAGCAGAGCAAATGAAAAATTGGTGAATCAATTAAAGTCCCGTTTTTATGACTTTTTACAGTGGGAAGATAATGAACAACATTTCCAAAAAATGTTACCTCAATGGGTGAAATGTATTGCTAATGCTTTAAATGCCATACAAGCAGCTTTGTATCGAACAGATGGTGGAGATTGGAATCGGTTGTATTTAAGTAGTTGTTTTAAAAATAATCAGAATCTTCCTAATCAATTAACGAGAATTGAGATTGAAAAGTACGTTCATCATCATTCCGTTTATATATCGAAAAATCCACTTATGGATCCCCTTTCTCCTTTTAACACTGTTTTGCAATTTCGGGTCGAAGAAGGAGAGTACTGGTATTTATTTTTGTATTTATCGAAAGAGTGGATGACGGAAGATCGTCACTCACAGTTGTTAGCCATCCAGTCTCTTTGTGAAACATTTATTAAAAACGTTGTGAAAATGGAAAGGGTAATGGATGAAGAGCGACAATTTAAAGAACTGTATCAATTTACGGAAAAAATTCATTCAACAATGGACATTCATTTTGTATTAAAAGAAATCATTGGAACGTTAAAACGGGTGTTTCCTAATTATTCTTTTACGTTAATGCTAACCAATGATCACGAATCACTTGAAGAACTTCCGGTAGAATATTTAGAGTTTGATTCGGATGATGACGTGGCTCTACAAGCATACGTTGAGGGAAAAGTTTTAATCGCTGATTCGTATCATCAGGTGGCTACCAACCTTTATGCCCCGCTCAAAGGAAATCAAGGGGTGTATGGGGTTTTAAAAGTAAGTGCTCCTTATTCCATCATCTTTCCGAAAACACAATTGGAGTTTATTCGTCTTCTCGTTAATACAGCTGGTAGTGCGTTAGAAAACGCTAAATTATACGAGCAATCGAAGCGATTAATAGCTGATTTACAGTTAATTAATGAAACTTCACATAAATTAAATTCGAATTTGCGATTATTAGATACGATACAATTTTTGCATCAACAAATAACCGATTCATTTCATTCTTCCGCTACAGGTTTTGTCTTTTGTTTTGATGATCATAACAAAGTCATTCCAGGTAGTTCTCCGTTTTTTAAAGAAGAAGTTGGAAAATGGTATATTTCCTATGTAAGAAAACAATTCGATCGTGACAGAGAAGCGTTGCTAATTGGTGATTTGTTAGGGAAGTTGGATTCGGAAGTACCGTTTCGTTCACTAATGGCTGTCCCAATGAGACATAGTGAAGAATTAATCGGGCTTTGTATCACTTTGCATGAACAGCCGTACCATTTTACCTTTGAGATGTTTAAACTACTTCAGTCACTCATTCATCATTCGACGCTAGCCTTATCCAATTCAATGCTTCGAGAAGAGCTAGAAAAAATGGTTATTACCGACCACTTAACGAAGCTTTATTCACGAAATTATTTAGATGAATCGGTTATCAAATCGATGACGGAAGATGAACAAGGGACGTTTATCGTTATCGATATTGATAACTTTAAACAAGTCAATGATACGTACGGTCACCAAGTTGGGGACAAAATCATCATACAAGTTGCGAATATTATTAAAAATAACATTCGAGCTTCAGATATTGGTGCACGATGGGGTGGAGAAGAGCTAGCTGTCTATTTACCAAACGTATCGTATATCATCGGCTATACGATTGCTCAGCGGCTTGTTGAAAAAGTAAGGATGGAAACAAAACCAAGAGTAACGATATCTTGTGGTGTTTCTTATTGGAATAAAAGTAAGAAAGATTCGCTTGAGCGTCTCTTTCATCGGGCGGATATGGCGCTTTATGAAGCCAAAAATAGAGGAAAAAACCAAGCTATACTACAAAAAGATATTTAAAGGAGTTTTTCCTCCAAAAAGAGGGAAACTCCTTTTTAATTTTTTCATAATAGGCAAAGAATACCGTACCGAAAACGGTAAGAAAACGCTTTCATTTATGAGCTTTTTGTCATATCCTATAATTGTAAGGGAAGGGGGAACAAGGGAGACATGAAATCAAAACGTATAGAAACGGTCCTAATTCATGAAGGGTATCATCCATCAAAATATGAAGGAAGTCTAAATCCACCTTTATTTCAAACATCGACGTTTACGTTTGAACATGCTCTTCAAGGGGAGCGGCGATTTGCTGGTGAAGAAAAAGGGTATATTTACTCGCGCTTAGGAAACCCAACGGTACAAATTTTAGATGAACGAATGGCCGTATTAGAACAAGGGGAAGCTGCACTATCATTTGCGTCCGGTATGGCCGCAGTGTCCAGTGTGTTATTTGGGTTATTGAAAACAGGTGATCATATTTTATGTTCTCAAGGAATCTATGGTTGTACTTACGGCTTATTGCAGTTAATGAAAGAAAAGTATGGCGTTTCCCATGATTTTTCGCCGATGGATAATGAAGAAATGTTGAGAAGTCAACTTCGTCCAACCACCCGATGTATTTATATTGAAACACCAATCAATCCAACAATGAAAATCATTGATTTGGAAATGGTAGTGAAAATTGCAAAAGAAAAAGGAATTATCGTAGTTGTAGATAATACATTTAGCTCTCCTTACCTACAACAGCCGTTAACATATGGATGTGATATTGTTATCCATAGTGCCACGAAATATATTGGTGGACACGGTGATGTCATTGCCGGTATTGTCGTTGGTAAGAACGATTTTATAAATGAAATTCGAATGACGACCCAAAAAGATATTGGTGGGGTCATTTCTCCATTTGATGCGTGGCTGCTATTACGTGGATTAAAAACATTACACATTCGCATGGATCGGCACTGTGAAAATGCTGAGAAAGTCGTTTCATTTTTAAAGAAGCATCCGCAAGTGGAAAATGTTTTTTATCCGTTTGATCCAGAACACCCACAATATGGAATTGCTAAGAAACAAATGAAAAGAGGGGGAGGGGTGCTTTCCTTTACGATTAACGGAACGAAAGAGGATGCTCAACGATTGATGAATCACCTACAAACGATTCGCATTGCAGTAAGCTTAGGCGATGCGGAAACGTTAATTCAACACCCGGCTACGATGACGCATTCGGTCATCCCGCAACCAGTAAGAGAGTCGATGGGGATTTATGACCATATGTTACGGATGTCCATTGGATTAGAAGCATGGGAAGATATTTGTGCTGACTTAGACCAGGCATTAAATTCATTTAAACATACAAAAACCGTCCAAAGCTAATGGACGGTTTTTCTTATAGGTATTGAACTAGTACCTCTACAAACTCTTGCAGCTTTTTTTCATCCGTTTCGTCAAAGCGGTCTTTTTCTGGACTATCGATATCTAATACACCGATAACGTTTCCGTCTTTTATCATTGGAATGACGATTTCGGATTGGCTTGCTGCATCACAAGCGATATGCCCTGGAAATTGATGTACATCTGGGACGCGTAATACCCGTTTTTCTTGTGCCGCCGTACCACATACGCCTTTGCCAAGCGGAATACGGACACAAGCAGGAAGTCCTTGGAATGGCCCTAATACAAGCTCATTTCCTTCCATTAAATAAAATCCCACCCAATTGATTCGCTCTAAAAATTGATTTAATAAGGCGGCGGCATTACTTAAGTTAGCAACTTGGTTGGTTTCCCCTTCAATGAGCGCTTTCAATTGTTTTTTTACTAATTCGTAATTTTCTTCTTTTGTTCCGTTGTACATTTCGACATGAAACATTTTTTTCACCCAATTCATGAAAGAATTTGTCGATAGATTTTTAAAGGACACTTCCTATTAAAAACGAACTAAGATAATAATAATATTTTTTGCTAAGTTTGAAATATTTGTAGCATAAAAGATGGTCATTTGCAACTATTTTATACCAATCATAAAGGAGCGATGGCGTTGATGCGGGACAAAGCTCGGACGAAAAGAAAAATTGAGGAAGCAGCCATTATTTTGTTTAATGCCAAAGGATACCATGGTACATCAGTACGCGATATCGCTCAAAAGGCAAAAGTGAACGTGGCAAACATTTCTTATTATTTTCGCCATAAACAGGGTCTATTGGAAGCGTTAATTACGTCATACTTTGAACGGTATTTGGCCATTTTAGAAGAAGAAGTCCGGCAATTAACTCATACTCCCCCCATCGAATGTTTTAAACGCGCCGTAAAAGAAATTTTATTGTTTCATCAAGAAAACTATTTGTTGACACGTCTTGTCATGCGGGAATTAACGGTTGATTCGCAAGTCGTTAGAGAAATCATCGGTACGTATATGATGAAAGAGCGCTTTTTGTTCAAACAGCTTGTGGAACCAGTTTTTTCTACTCATCACCGCGCTCCTATGCTGACCTCAATGATAATCATTCAATTAAAGGGAATGTTAACGACTCCTTTTTTAAACAGTCAATACTTGCGGGAAGTTTGGTATATGCTCCCGCAAGAAGGGCATTTTGTCGATACGTATTATCACTTTATCGTTCAATGGATTAACGGCTGGAAACAATCATCTTCAAATGATAGAGGTTTGGTTCCAATGACTATGACGTTGTAATTCCCCACATCAAATCTCTTCCTTGGTGTAAAGCGGAAACAGAATGGGCATCTGAACCATATACGAGCGGAATGTTCCATTCTAAAGCTTGTTGAATAACTGATCTAGGGGGATAAGTTTCTTGACAGAGCGGCTTGTTTAAACCAGCAGCGTTATAGTCGAGTTCATAATTTCGACGCTTAATTTCTAATAATATTTCTTTTTGTTGTGTAGAAAAATCCTTGTTACAAGGATATTTTTTTTGGAATTTTTGAACAAGTGTCATATGTCCAATTCGCTTTGGTTTATAAGGGCCTAAGTCGGCTTGTATCGATTTTAAGACCGTCTCATAGTACTGTTTGTATACATTTTCAACACTACCAAACGAATCGATCATTTGCCGAAACATGTCTGGGCTATAGTCGATGCAAAACCATGTTTCGTCCTTTTTTAAAAAATGTACAGAAAGTATTCCGTCGTCTAAGTACGGCCCATATTCATGTAACATAGAAGCAGTTTGATCTTCAAATCCTTCTAAATAGTCTACTTCTAATCCACATAAAATGTTTATATCCTGAAGATACTCCTCTTTTAATCGCCATACATCTTTTATATATGACTCAAGATGTTCTTTTTTCATGGCGCTATCTTTTTTAGGTGTCGGATCAGTAAATCCATCCGGGAAAGGAGCGTGTTCTGTAAAAGTCATTTGTTGATAGCCAAGAGAAATAGCTTTTTCTACATATTGTTTAAACGAATCAGTTGATCCATGTGGGCAATAAGGGGTGTGGACATGTCCATCAATGAGCACCGTCATTCCTCCCTCTTTAAATTTTTACTCTATTATAATTGAAAAATGCTAGAATGATAGTAAGTAAATGAACTTCTATAAAAAATTTAGAAATTAATAGTCAAAAATTGTCGTTTACATGGTATCATTAAATCATTAAAGGGATTAGTACGTTAATTTGAACAGGAGGCTTACGATGGAGTTCGTCATCGGCGCAATCTTGCTATTGATTGGATTCTTTATAACTGGATTTTTCATCCGGAAAAATTATTATCGTGAAATTGACCAATTAGAGTCGTGGAAAATCCAAATAATGAATCGACCGGTTCTAGAAGAAATGTCTAAAGTAAAGAAGCTAAATATGGTCGGGCAAACAGAAGAAATGTTTGAGCGTTGGCGGAGAACATGGGACGAAATTGTAACCGTTCAGCTTCCTGATGTTGAAGAACTATTATTCGATGCAGAAGAATTTGTTGATAAATTTCAGTTTCAAAAGGGGAAAGCGGTTTTACAAAATATCGAACAAATTTTAAAGGAATCTGAACAAAAAATTGAACAACTAATGATGGAAATTAATGAATTGGTCGGTAGTGAAGAGCAGAGTCGGGCAAGCAAAGAAGAAATTGAACGTAGTTTACGTGAAGCTAAAAAACAACTATTAGCACATCGCCATACGTTCGGTGTAGCGATTCAATATCTTGAAAAAGCAGTCGAAGAAATTGCAACGGAACTAAAAGCGTTTGATGAGTTAACAGAGAACGGTAACTATATTGAAGCCCGGGAATTAGTAGAAAAATTAGCACAAGAAATGAATAGGCTACAACATTACATAGAAACAGTTCCGGCGTTATTAACAGAGTGTCTGTCCGTTCTTCCTTCTTCTATTGAAGAGTTAGAGGAAGGGTATGCTGAAATGGAACAACAAGGATACCGATTGGAACACTTGCAAATTCAAGATGATTTAAAGGAAATGAAAGAAGAGATCCAGTCGTTTATTTGTCAATTAGAAGAAGGTGCTATTGAGACTGTTGCAGAAGGTGTCCAACAAATTAAAGACAAAATTAATACCATCTATGATTTATTAGAAAAAGAGGTGTTGGCGAAGCAATACATTGTGCAACATGAAGGTAAGTCGAAACACTTATTGATGGAATTATTAAAAAGTAATGAAGCGTTAAAGCATGAAACAGAGATGGTACGGATGTCTTATCAATTGGACGAAAAAGAATTAAATATACCAAAACGAATTGATCAATCGTTAAAACAACTTTCTAAGCGCTTAGATATGTTAAGCGTAAAAATTAATGGCAACGAAACGTCTTATTCTTTACTACAAGAAGAACTGGAAGATATAAGAGCACAACTTGAAGAATTGCAAAAAGAGCAACAACTGTTTAACGAGCAAATGCAAAATTTAAGAAAAGATGAATTAGAGGCCCGTGAACAGATTAAAGAATTGAAAAAGAAAATTTCTGAATCCATTCGCTTAGTGAAGAAAAGTAATGTTCCTGGTCTGCCCCAAGAATATCAACTTGTGCTTGAGCAAGCGCAATCCTCTATTCAAGAAGTACTCGAAAGTTTAGAGGAAAAGCCGTTAAATATGAACAATGTTAACTATCGTTTAAAAGAAGCACAAGCGGATGTCGAATATTTACGAGAGAAAACAGAAGAAATGGTCGAACAAGTGATTCTAGCTGAGAAAATTATTCAATACGGAAATCGCTATCGTAGTCGATACGAGCATGTTCGACAAGGATTGCAGGAAGCAGAAGTGGCCTTTCGTACATACAACTATCGAGGAGCTTGTGAACAAGCGGCATCAATCGTAGAAGAGATTGATCCAGGTGCATTAAAACGGATTGAAGAATGGGTAAATGAGGAGCTAATTCATTGGAAAGAAGATTATTGAATGACCAAATGAGTATCGATGTAGTATTACAACTTTTGTAGAATAATGAATAACCGACCAGTATTTATAGCTGGTCGGTTATTTATTTTTCTAGATCTTGAAAGAAGTTCATCTTAGTTATTTCGTTATAACCGTCTTTTTGCCATTGATAGAAACAATGAGCCAACCCATGAACGCACCAGTGATGGCTGGAACTAACCATCCAATCCCTTGCTCAAACAATGGTAAAATAGCAAAAATATTAGTAAGCGCAGAAACGTCTAAACCAGCAATTTGTAATCCGTCAAGTAAGCTGACAATAAAAGTTGGGATTAAAGCACCAAGATACACAGCCGAATATCCGTTAAACCATTGATGAATAAATGAAAGTAAAATAAGTACGATGGCCAATGGATAAATAATAATTAAAACTGGAAGAGAAATGGTAATTAATTGGGTTAATCCTACATTGGCAACAATCATACTAAATGCTGAAAGGATGATGACAAACGTTCTGTATGATACGTTTGGCAAAAGCTTAGAAAAATACTGGGCACAAGAAGAAACAAGGCCGACAGATGTTGTGATACAGGCGAACGTTATGGCCAATCCTAAAATAATTGCTCCGCTTGATCCAAATAAATGAGCCGCAGCTTGTGATAGAATCGATCCACCGTTTTGCTGTACACCAATTGCTTCTGTACTTGTTGCCCCGATATAAGATAAAGATAAGTAAACTAGACTCAAGCCAATAGCTGCAATTACCCCAGCATACATACACACCTTTGCAATAGTTGATTGATCTTCAATTCCTTTATCTTTAATTGCGGAAATTACCACAATTCCAAAAACTAGTGCTGCAATCGTATCCATTGTTAAATAACCTTCGATAAACCCTTTAAAGAACGGACCATCAATATAATCTCCTTGAGGAACTTGAGGTGTTCCCATTGGAGTAATTAAGCTTTTTACAACTAATATGGCTAAAATGATTAAAAGAGCTGGTGTTAATAGTTTTCCGATTCGATCGACCAGCTTCGACGGATTCATTGATAACCATGCTGTGACCGTAAAGAAAATAATCGTATAAATAAATAATGGTACGCCGTACTTGTCCATTGAATCAGGTAAAAATGGAGTAACACCAATTTCGTAAGCTACTGTACCTGTACGTGGAATTCCGAAAAATGGCCCTATTGCTAAATACATCACCAAGGTGAAAACGATTCCAAAAAGAGGTGAAACACGGCTTGCTAACGTTTGTAAATCGCCACCAGTTTTCGCAATAGCAATAACTCCTAAAAGTGGTAGACCTACTCCAGTAAATAAAAAGCCAACAATACCGGTCCATACGTTTGTACCTGCTTGCTGCCCTAAAAATGGTGGGAAAATCATATTTCCAGCACCTAGAAAGAGGGCAAATAACATTAAGCCAATAGCAACCATTTCATTTCCTGATAGCGCTTTCTTGCTCATTTCTATGTCCCCCTATTTCATTCTGCTAAAACGCAAGTAACATAATAACATAGTCCGTAAAAAAATTGTTGAATATGACAAAAGTCTTAATTTTTAAAATTGAAAGAAGGGTCGGAATTCTAATATCGGTTACATTATCCATCTTTCTACAAATGGTATCAATTCGTTTTCATATAGGAAAGAATATGTTATTATAAACAGTTGGCAAAGGCTTTATCTAGTAAGCCACAATTCAAGATGTCAGTAAAACAAAAAAGGTTAGGGCTGGGGCAACTACCTGAAAAGGTCCGATTAATTCAACTAATCAATCGTAGGGGGAAGACCTCCTACGATTGGAAGTTTCACTTATCTCTCAGCGAAGGGTGTAGCAATATGATTTATTTTGATAATAGTGCAACGACAAAACCTTATTCGGAAGTCATTGATTCATTTGTAAAAGTGTCCACTGAGTTTTTCGGAAATCCATCTTCATTGCACAAATTAGGTGGAAAATCCGAAAAGTTGTTAACGCAAGCACGAGAACAGATTGCCTCTTTACTTGGTGTAAAATGGAATGAAATATTGTTTACTTCTGGGGGGACAGAAGCGAACAACTTAGCCATTAAAGGAACAGCCCTTCAATATCGAGAAAGAGGAAAACATATTATTACTTCAAGCATCGAGCATCCGTCCGTTTATGAAACGTGTCAGCAATTAGCTTCATTAGGGTATGATGTAACGTACCTTCCTGTTGACAACGAAGGTCGAATAAACCCGAGCGATGTGGAAAAAGCAATTCGTAAAGACACGATATTAGTATCCATTATGCATGTGAATAATGAAGTTGGGACCATTCAGCCTGTTGAAGAAATAGGAAGATTACTAAAAAATTATCCAAAAGTCCTTTTTCACGTAGATTACGTTCAAGGCTGTGGTAAAGTACCTTTAGATTTATCTTCTGGCCTCATTGATTTATGTACGATTTCTGCCCATAAAATACATGGGCTTAAAGGGGTAGGGGCATTATATTTAAGAGAAGGTATCCGCATTTCCCCGCTTATGACAGGAGGAAGTCAAGAGCAAAAGGTTCGAAGTGGAACGGAAAATACGGCTGGTATTGTTGCCATGGCTAAAGCGATGCGTTTAACGATGGAAAAACGGAAAACAGAACTCCCCCGCATAATTGAAATCCATCAATTTTTACGTCAAGAGTTGGAGAAAATTGATGGGATTCAAATTAATACACCGACAAGTGGTCATGCACCACACATTTTAAACGTTTCCGCAATTGGCTTACGCGGGGAAGTCATTGTTCATTCCTTAGCGGAACGGGGAATTTATGTATCTACAACAAGTGCTTGCTCTTCCAAATTACAATCACCTAGTAAAACGTTAATGGCGATGGGGGCTTCTAAAGAAGCTGCCATTGGTACGATTCGCGTCAGCTTATCGTACGAAAATACGATGGAAGAAGCCCAACAATTTGTTGAATCTTTTAAGCAAGTGGTCGAAAATCTTTGGAAAGTAACGAGGAGTGCAAAATGAAGTACGATCGCATTGTTATTCGATATGGAGAAATGTCAACGAAAAAAAGAAACCGAAACAAATTTGTGGACAAATTAAAAGGAAACGTCCAGTCAGTGTTGAGTGATATCCCTAACTTGTCTATTCAAGCACGCCGTGAACGTATGTATATTGTCTTAAATGGAGCGGACGGGGATGAAGTTGTCTCTCGCCTAACTCACGTATTTGGTATTCAATCGATGAGTCCAGCGGTTAAAACAAGCTGGGACATAGAAGAAATTAAAGATGTGGCCTTAAAGCTTGTTCAAAAATTGCATGTCCCCGGAGGAACGTTTAAAATCTCTTCTAAACGAGCAGACAAAACGTTTCCTCTAGAGACAAATGAACTAAATCATACACTTGGGGCTCATATTTTACGTAATACACCAACCATATCGGTTGATGTGAAAAATCCAGACATTGATTTAAAAGTGGAAGTTCGTAAAGAAGGAGTTTATTTATCGAGTGAAGATATTTTAGGTGCAGGCGGCTTACCAGTCGGTTCAAGTGGTAAGGCGATGCTCATGCTTTCCGGAGGTATCGACAGTCCAGTAGCGGGATATTTATCATTAAAACGTGGGGTGGAGATCGAAGCCGTTCATTTCCATAGTCCACCTTTTACGAGCGAACGCGCGAAAGAAAAAGTACTCGATTTAGCAAAAAAACTAACAAAATATGGTCGGAAAATTAAAGTACATCTTGTTCCGTTTACTGAAATTCAGCAAAAAATTCATGAACAAGTCCCAGAAAATTATACGATGACATCTACAAGACGATTAATGCTTCGCATCACTGATATTCTTCGTGAAAAACATGAAGCTCTGGCGATAATTACAGGAGAAAGTCTTGGACAGGTAGCGAGTCAAACGTTAGAAAGTATGTTCGCTATTAACGATGTCACGAACACACCGATTCTTCGTCCGCTTGTGTCCATGGACAAGACAGAGATTATTCAAATAGCTAAAGAGATCGACACATTGGACATTTCCAATCGTCCGTATGAAGATTGTTGTACGATTTTTACTCCGCCTTCTCCAAAAACGAAACCGAAAAAAGAGAAAGTCCGTTATTATGAGAGCTTTATTGATTTTGAGCCATTAATTGAGCGAGCGGTGGAGGGGACAGAAACCATTATTGTCGATTCGAAAAAAGCCCAAGAAAAGAATTTATTTGACGATTTACTATAATTCTAATATTTTAGGAACTATTACCAATTGTTTTTTTTGTATGATGCCATGTGTTTTCGCAAAACATATACACACAAGGAGGTGAAAACACATGGCAAATAACAATAATAACCAATTAGTAGCTCCTGGCGCTCAACAAGCAATCGATCAAATGAAGTATGAGATTGCTCAAGAGTTCGGTGTACAACTTGGTCCAGATGCAACATCTCGTGCAAACGGTTCAGTTGGTGGGGAAATTACGAAGCGTCTTGTTCAAATGGCTGAGCAACAATTAGGTGGTTACGCAAAGTAAATAAGTGGATGGCTATAGAAGCGGAAGAAATTCCGCTTCTTTTATTTTTCGTAAAAGTTTGATTACTTTAAGAAAAGTGGCGCATTGTCTAGTCACATTATGTTAGTATGAATAAAAAAATGCTATTTATTGAAAAACATTTTATTTTTCAATTTTAAATTTTTTGATTATTTTATATAATTTATATATAACGCTTTCATTAAACAAAGGGGGAGAGAGTGATGAAAACAGGAGATTTGTTGGCACCAGAAAAATACAATTTAATCGAGGAGATTGAACGGTTTGCCAAACAATCAGAAAAAATTGCGTTAAAATGGGAGAATGAACACGGGGAGCAAAGGGAAGTTACATATGAAGCCCTTATGAAAAAAGCGAATCAAATTGGACATGTTTTAAAAAATCACGGTCTTAAACAAGGTGAAACGATCTTAATTATGCTACCTCGAATTATCGAGGCCTATGAAGTATACATTGCTGCTTTAAAATTAGGACTCGTCGTCATTCCAAGTTCAGAGCTATTACGAGCAAAAGATTTATCTTATCGTATTAACCATGGTGACGTAAAAGCCATTGTAGCGTACTATAAATACATTGACGAATTAGCGCAATTAGAAGAAGCGAAATCATTACCAAAATTCGTAATCGGTGAAAAGGTAGAAGGGTGGATTCATGTCGATTCATTAAGAGAAAAAGAGTCTGATGAATTGACAATGGCACCTACATCAAAAGATGATATGGCCTTTTTATCATATACTTCCGGTACAACTGGTAATCCAAAAGGAGTTATTCATACGCATTCATGGGCTTATGCTCACTTACGGACTGCTGCAAAAAACTGGTTGTGTATTAATGAAGGTGACACGGTATGGGCTACCGCTGGTCCTGGATGGCAAAAATGGATTTGGAGTCCGTTTTTATCTGTTCTCGGTTCTGGTGCAACAGGTATTGTCTATCATGGGAAATTTGATCCAGAGAAATATTTACAACTTTTAGATAAATATGATGTCAATGTGTTATGTTGTACCCCAACAGAATACCGTTTAATGGCTAAGGTCGATGACTTACACAAATATCAATTAAAAAATTTGCATAGTGCAGTGTCAGCTGGTGAACCGTTAAATCGAAAAGTCATCGATACGTTTAAAGAACATTTTGGCGTAACCGTTCGTGATGGATATGGTCAAACCGAAAATACGTTACTTGTTGGTGTGCTAAAAGGAATGGAAGTTAAACCAGGTTCTATGGGTAAACCAACACCTGGGAATTATGTCGAAATCATCAATGATAAAGGAGAGCCATGTGGTGTTGGAGAAGTAGGAGACATTGCGGTGCATGTCGATACCCCAGCGTTATTTAAAGGATATTATAAAGACCCAGAACGAACAGCTATGCAGTTTAGAGGAGATTGGTATATCACAGGAGACAAAGCGAAAAAAGATAAGGATGGATATTTCTGGTTTGAAGGACGCGGAGACGATATCATTATTAGTTCTGGATATACGATTGGACCGTTTGAAGTAGAAGATGCGTTAGTGAAACATCCAGCCGTAAAAGAATGTGCGGTTGTCGCTAGTCCAGATGAAGTACGCGGGCATGTCGTTAAAGCATTTATTGTCTTAAAGCAAGGAGTAAATCCGAACGATCCAGATCTAATACCAGCTTTACAAGAACATGTGAAAAAGCTTACGGCACCATATAAATATCCTCGTAAAATTGAGTTTGTCGATGATTTACCGAAGACAGCGTCCGGAAAAATTCGTCGCGTAGAATTACGTCAACGGGAGTTAAAAACATTACAAAATTAATCTTATTCGTAGTCGAGAGCAAAGATAGCTCTCGATTTTTTATGGAAACATATTTTAAGTTGACTAGTAAAACGGACAATTTCAAATAAATGATGAGATGGGTATGTAAAGTTTTAAAAGAGTAAAATAAAATGTCGAGATTTGCTAGTGACAATTAATTAGCTCAATCCGGTAAGTAAAATCAAATAGTGGCAAGTAGAATTACATAATTTCCAAAAAATCTCTCAATTTAGATGGAAATAATAACTATGCAAAAAAATCTTAAAATGGATAACAAATATATCCAAAAACTTAAATAGAAAGTTCCAATTTCATCTTGCCGCGTTAAAATGAATTATAAAAAATTATTTTTATTACAAAGCATTTGCTTATTAAAAAAAAACAGGAAGTTTCTCCAAACAATACGAAATAGGAAACGTAATATAAGATAATTATAAAGTCCAAAAAAGGAGAAAGAACGTATGGGAACATTATGGTATGGTGGAACGATTTATACAATGGATAAAGAAAATGAACAAGTAGAAGCTGTTTATACTTCCAATGGCGTTATTCAAGGAGTCGGTCCTTTAACACAACTTGAACAAGTGTTTTCTTCCAGTATTGAGCAGCGCATAGATTTAAAAGGGGCGACAATGCTACCAGGGTTAGTTGATAGTCATATGCATTTAATTGGTTTAGGAGAAATGTTGCACCGTCTCGATTTATCAACGTGTCGTTCAAAAAAAGAACTGCTTACGAAAGTGAGAGAAAAAGTGAACGAAACGAAAGACGGTGAATGGATTATCGGAGAAGGATGGAATGAAAATTTGTGGGCAGACGCTGATGAGTTAACTCGCTGGGATTTAGATCCAATCACGAACATCCATCCTATTTTATTGAAGCGAGTGTGCCGGCATGCTCTTGTTGTCAATACTGTTGCACTGAATCTATGTGGAATAACCGAGCAAACAAAAGAGCCGTTCGGAGGAGTGATTGAACGAAAAAATGGAGCACTTTCGGGTGTATTTAAAGACGATGCTCAACAACTGATATTCAATCGAATCCCGAAAGCTTCTATAGCTTATTTAGAGGATGCATTAAAACGAGCGATTGAACATTGTTGGAAGCATGGGATCGTCGGAGGCCACACGGAAGATTTAAGTTATTATAGTGGTTTTAAAACTACGTATCAGGCATTCCACCACGTCATTCACGAATCGGACTATCCGTTTCGGGCCCATTTATTAGTCCATCATCACGTGATTGATGACTGGTACAAGGAAGGACACACGTATTTAAGTGGTACGCCTTTTATCCGTTTTGGTGCGATGAAAATATTTGCTGATGGGTCTTTAGGAGGACGAACGGCTTTGTTGAGCGTCCCTTATACCGATGACCCGTCAACTCAAGGAGTAGCCATTCACACGTTACCAGAACTAAAAGAGCTTGTCCAAAAAGCGCGAAAAATGGAACTGCCGGTTGCCATTCATACGATTGGAGATTTAGCTTTTGAATATGCGCTGGAAGCGATATCTGCTTGCCTACCAAAAAATGGACAACGAGACCGCCTTATTCATGCACAATTGCTTCGGGAAGAATTAATTAGAAAAGCTCAATCATTACCAGTTGTCCTTGATATTCAACCTTTGTTTGTCGCATCTGACTTCCCTTGGGTACTTGAACGCGTGAATAAAAATAACATACCTTACCTTTATGCTTGGAAAACGTTACTTAACGCATCCATTCCGTGTGCAGGTGGATCGGACGCACCAATCGAACGAGTGAATCCGTTTCATAGTATTTATACGGCGATTACTCGTAAAAAACCGAATGAACCAAGTACCGCCTATCTACCAGAAGAAGCGTTAACTCCATATGAAGCCTTTCGGTTGTATACGGTAGGAAGTGCTTATGCCGCACAAGAAGAGAATAAAAGAGGATGTATTAAAAACGGACATGTTGCAGATTTCACCATCGTTAACCACGATGTTATGAACGTACCACCGGAGCAGTTGTTGAATTCGGAAGTGGTAATGACCGTCGTCAATGAAAAAATCGTCTACTCACGTAAGCAATAATATTGTCAATCATCCTTTTCCCGACTTATAATGAAGATATTTCGAGAACAGAAATGATAGGAGAGCGGATGACATGAAGCAATCAGAGAAAACGGGGATCTTTTATGCAGCGTTCGCTTATTTGTTGTGGGGGTTATTACCGATTTACTGGAAACTGCTAGAGCATGTTCCAGCCAAAGAAATTTTAGCTAGTCGCGTATTTTGGTCATTTTGGTTTATGGTCATTGTCTTATGCATCGCCCGACGACAAGCCGAATTTCGCGAGACGTTAACGGAGGTCATCCGTCATCCGAAAAAAGGTTGGGCCCTTGTCATCGCTGGCTTTTTAGTAACAGGTAATTGGTTTATTTATATTTGGGCCGTTAACTCAGAAAAAATGGTAGAAGCGAGTTTAGGTTATTATATTAACCCGCTCGTCAACGTGGTGCTAGGAATTTTTGTATTAAAAGAAGTCGTAAATCGGACTCAAATATTTTCCTTTTTGTTAGCAGGGATCGGGGTCATGATCTTAACCGTTTCATATGGCAAGTATCCTTGGGTCGCTTTTAGTTTGGCCTTCACGTTTGCCCTTTATGGATTAGCGAAAAAACTTGTCAAAGTCGATTCAGCGATTGGTTTAACTTTAGAAACAATGGTGGTAACACCAATGGCCTTCATTTATATGATTCATTTATTTTTACAAGGAGAGCTATCTTTTCTTGCACATACGTGGACCACGGATGTCCTATTAATCGGAGCAGGAGCTGCCACGGCGATTCCCTTGCTTTATTTCGGGAAAGGGGCACAATTAATCCCGTTTTATATGCTCGGATTTTTACAATATATTGCACCAACACTTACTTTGCTATTAGGAGTATTCGTATATAAAGAAACCTTTTCAAGTACCCATTTATTAGCGTTTACGTTTATTTGGGTAGCCCTCATACTCTTTTCTGTGTCTAAAACAAAAAGGTACGAAGCATTCGGGAACAAATGGAAAAACAAACGGTCGCTCAGTACATAAAAAAGGATCTGCTTTTTCGCAGATCCTTTTTTGCCCATTATAAAAATATCCGTTTCACTTTTTCCCAGAACGAGTTATCTTTCAGTTTTACAGTTTTAATTTTTTTGTCGCTTAACTTGATTTCTACATGTTCCACATGTTGCAAGCTTAAGGCTTCATTATCCATTCCCATTGTTGGATACGTACTACCTTCTGGTACAATTTTTAATGTTAATTGTCGATCACCACTTAAAATGAACGATGATCCTAGCGTTCGATAACGGTTGTTGTTTAAAGAAGCTAATTCACTCACTTGTAAGCAAGGTAACAGAGGATCGACGACCGCCCCATTCACCGATTTGTTGTAAGCAGTGCTACCAGTTGGTGTGGAAATGATCATTCCATCTCCCCGGAACGTTTCAAAATGCAGTTGATCGATAAATACGTCCATAACAAACGTTTTAATAATACTTGAACGGATCGAAAATTCATTTAAGCAATGAAATGTTGTCCCATGGTCAACCGTCACATCGATGACAGGGTATCTTCTTACTTCGATTTGCTCTTTTGTCATGGCATCAATCATCTTCGAATGGTCATGCAAATCAAAATCGCAGTACATGCTCAGCTTCCCAGTGGTAGAGATGCCGGCATACAAACAATCTTGGCGGAACCCTGTTTTACGGACGGCTTGTAAAAAGGTACCATCTCCCCCAATGCTAACGATGATGTTGGCCTCTTGGGGATGTTCGACGATGTGGAATCCATAACGTTTCGCTAAATCAATTAACGGGGTAATTTGATTTCGTAAATCATCATGATAGAAAAAATATAAATTTCGGCGATCGTTCATAATTAGTCCTCCTTTTTTTAAAAAAATTGTCCAATATTTATTAATTTTGTTAGAATATTGATAAGTATTTTTAGTGTACCATTTATTTGAAACTTATTTAAACGAAATTCGTAGAATTAAATGCAAACATGAAAAAGGAGGCATACATGAATGAATAAAAAAAGGTGGGGAGCCCTCGCTATCGCAGCAGGGATTTTTATTGTTTCCATTGTGGTTAATATGGCGTCCATGGCCTTTTCAAGCGATTTTGAAAAAACGTTTAATTCATTGTTTTTAGAGGAAATGGATCAACCGTTTAAAGAAAATGTAGTCGAAGATGGTGATCCATTTAATAAAATTGCGGTGTTACATGTAGAAGGAGTTATTCAAGACACAGGTGATACAGTATCTTTTTTCGAATCTGTTGGATATAATCATCGGTTATTCATGGAACAACTAAATGCGGTGAAAGAAGATGATTCCATCGCAGGAGTCGTTTTACGGGTAAACTCTCCTGGTGGTGGTGTTGTGGAGAGTGCCGAAATTCATGAAAAATTAGTTGAAATTATAGAAGAGACCAAAAAGCCTGTGTACGTTTCTATGGGTTCCATGGCTGCTTCAGGTGGATATTATATTTCTGCGCCAGCAACGAAAATTTTTGCTAGTCCGGAAACGTTAACTGGCTCATTAGGAGTCATTTTACAATCCATTAATTATTCGGAGCTGGCAGAAAAATACGGTGTCGAATTTGTTACAATAAAAAGTGGTCCGTATAAAGATATTTTGAGTCCAACAAGACCAGTAACGGAAGAAGAAAAGAACATTTTACAAGAATTGATTAACCGTTCGTATGAGGGATTTGTAAAAGTCATCGCTGAAGGACGCGGAATGTCGGAAAGTGAAGTTCGTAAAATTGCAGATGGTCGTATTTATGACGGTCGCCAAGCGAAGCAATTAAATTTAATTGATGAATTTGGTTATTTAGAAGATGTGATCATCGCTATGAAGGAAGATTTAGGAATCGAAGATGCGCAAGTGATTGAATACCAACCAAGCTTTGGGTTTGAATCATTTTTTGCAATGAGCGCACAACGCTTCTTCCATGGAGACGTAGAATTGGCTAACTTAATGCAACTGTTATCTCGACCAAATTCCCCTCGGCTGATGTATTTATATTCGGAGTAAAGGGGGTTATTGTGTATGACACAAGAAGAAAAACGCGATAATGTGCAGCAAGAAGCGATGGAAGAAACGGCTTTTGAATTAACTGAGCCGACCAAGGTCGAATCCAAACCTTCTGTACATGTTCCGTCGTATGACATTCATTATGCCGGGTTTTGGATGCGCTTTTGGGCTTATTTAATCGATTTAATTGTGATTGGAAGTTTAAAATGGTTGTTCATTCACCCGACGTTTCGCTTCTTTGATTTACCGATAGATAATGACATGTTCTCGCTGTATTGGTTTTCAACGGGTATTGTCTTCTTTAGTTATTTCATCTTTATGACGAAATTTTTCGGTCAAACGATCGGGAAAATGATCTTTGGACTAAAAGTGATTTCATTAAAAAGTGATAAACTTACTTGGGATACGGTTCTGTTCAGAGAATTCATTGGGAGATATATTAGTTCTACCGTTAACGTGCTTTATCTTTTTGTTGCCTTTCTTCCGAAAAAGCAAGGCATTCATGATATATTTTCCGATACGACGGTTGTTCATGAAAAAACGGTTTTACTTCATAAACCCGCTGTTTAAGCGGGTTTATTTTTTTAAATATTGGACCATAATGGGAGGGGAAAGGTTGGGGAAAAGTATGATTGTATTTGGCATCATTATCTTTCTATTTTTTTTACTTGTACTCCTAAGTGTGACGAAACTTTTTATAGACATTGAAATCAAACATGGGTATGACAACGATCATATACGCATTACGTTTTCTATCTGGTTTCGCATCATTCGCTATACAATAGACATTCCGTTTGTAAAGATTGATACGAAAGAGGCCAAAATCGTTTTTCAAGAGCAAACAGTTGAAAAAAGTGGGGAAAAGAAAAATAAGAAAGAGCGTTCTATCACACCGGAAAAACTACTACGCAGCCTTCATAATACAAAAGAAATCATTCGTCATGTCGTCAAATTACATAAAATTGTGCATTCATTTTTACAAAAAGTATCGGTACAGCACTTAGAATGGCATACCGTTATTGGGTTTCATGATGCGGCTCTTACCGGCGTCATTACAGGAGGAATTTGGAGCATTAAAGGTTGGTTTCTTCGATTTCTATACCATCACTTGCAAGTCAAATCACACCCATCGTTAACAGTTACGCCTTCGTTTCAACAGGCTGTAACGCAAATCGCATTTTCATGTATGATTTATTTTCGTATCGGGCATGCTATTTTAGTAGCGATAAAAATGATCAAGCATTGGCGTGGAGGAAAAGTTACGTTCAAATCAAAGACTCCTTTTTCTTCGATTAAATGAAAAATATGACCAGTTATGTAAGGAGGCGTTGTCATGTCTGATCATCCCATTGAAGGCTTAATGACGACCGCAATGGAAAATTTAAAAGAAATGATTGATGTCAATACAATCATCGGAGACCCTGTAGAAACGCCAGATGGGAGTGTGATCCTAACCGTTTCTAAGGTTGGGTTTGGATTTGCGGCAGGTGGTAGCGAATTTATGCTTCAAGACCAGGAGCTATCTCAACGTGGTCAGTCAAAACAACCGTTTGGCGGCGGAAGTGGCGGCGGAGTTTCCATTACACCAATTGCTTTTCTAATCGTAAACAGCCAAGGAGTAAAAATGCTCCATTTAGATGAAAGCACCCATTTATTAGAAAAAATTCTTGATTTAGCGCCAAGTGCAATGGAAAAGCTGCAGCATATGTTCAAAAAGAAAAACGATAACAAAGATGAGATTAATCCTAACCAGTATACCGATTCCTATAAACAAGATTTTGATATATAACAATCATAATTCGGAGAAATTCTTTTCTCCGATTATGATTGTTTTTATTTGATAAAAAACAAGATATTTCGGTATGATGAAGAGGAAGAAGATCGTTAGGAGGAATCGCAATGGTAACGTTCAAAGGGAAAAAAGTTACATTATTAGGAAATCAGGTGCAGGTAGGGGATAAAGCGCCGAACTTTACAGTATTAGCGAACGACTTATCAGAAGTAACATTAGACGATACGAAAGGTTCCGTTCGCCTCATCAGCGTAGTACCTTCTCTTGATACTGGGGTTTGTGATGCACAAACACGTCGTTTTAATGAAGAAGCGTCTAAATTAGATAATGTAAAGGTATTAACCATTTCAGTTGACCTTCCATTTGCTCAAAAACGTTGGTGCGGGGCAGCTGGTGTTGAAAACGTTCAAACATTATCTGATCATCGTGACCTTTCTTTTGGTAAAGCCTATGGAGTAGCTATTAAAGAATTACGTTTATTAGCACGTGCTATATTTGTTGTCGATTCCTCAGACACAGTAACCTATGTTGAATATGTTGACGAAGTGACGAATCATCCAAATTACGAAGCAGCAATTGAAGCGGCAAAAGCAGCAAAATAATTTTTCATCTTAGACTCCCCGTTTAATTCGGGGAGTTTTTCATTCAACTGTTGTTCTTTTTTAATCCATGATAAAATAGGGCGATAGAATGTAGTCAGGAGGAATGAATGGTGAAAGTTTCGCCAGTAGAACAATTATTTACGGCATTTGATGAAACGGCAACGTTGCTTGAAGAAGAACTATCTTGCACTTATTTAGAAGCACTTGCTGAAGCCGGAGAAGACTTTTTTCATTATACTGTACTTCAAGACGAAGTGAGCGAAGTTACAAAAAAGCGTATTCAAAAAAAAATAGAGGAAGTAAATGTCGATCGGTTTTCCAGTGAACAAATTCGAAAAGCATTTCAACTGTGTATTTTAAAGGGAATGAAAAAACATACGCAGCCTCATCATCAAATGACACCTGATTCCATTGGCTTAATTGTTAGCTATCTTATAGGGAAGTTTATGAACACTTCTTTATCATTCTCTTTACTAGACCCGGCCATTGGAACAGGAAACTTAGTGTATACCATTTTGAACGGGATGCCGGAAAAGCAAATTCAAACATATGGGGTCGATGTGGACGATGTACTCCTAAAGTTAGCATATACAAATGCCAATTTACAAAAGCATTCCATTCAACTATACAATCAAGATTCGATAGCACCACTTCTTGTTCCAAAAGTAGACGCTGTTGTATGCGATTTACCAGTTGGGTACTATCCTGATGATATTAGAGCCCAAGAATATCGCTTAAAAGCAAAAGAAGGACATTCATATGCTCATCATTTATTACTAGAACAAAGTATCAATTATACAAAAGATGGTGGATACTTGTTTTTTGTGATACCTAATCATTTATTTGAGTCTGATCAATCGAAGCAATTACACGAATACATTAAAGAGGTTGCCAACATTCAAGCAGTATTACAGTTGCCTTTATCCATGTTCAAAAGCGAAAAATTAGCTAAGAGTATTTTTATTTTGCAAAAGAAAAAAGACGGCGTGAAACCACCGAAGCAAGTATTACTTGCTCAATTACCAAAACTGTCCGATGGTCAAGCGATGGAGCGATTTTTATGGAAGGTAGACAATTGGTTTGAAGAAAATAACTAATCTTTAGGCTGGAGTTAAATACTTCAGCCTTTTGCTATGAATATTTTTCAAAACAATTCGAAAATAATTACATTAAGATGAAAACGATAACAATCATGAGAGGTTCTTGCAATCTTTAAGAGTGAGTGATTAAATGGAGAAATGGATATGTTTTTTTCGGACACCGAATTTTTCACATAGAAGGAGCGGTATAAATGACTAAAATTATTGCAATTAACGCGGGAAGTTCATCGCTTAAATTTCAGCTTTTTGACATGCCGAAAGAAACGGTCATTACGAAAGGAATTATTGAGCGAATTGGTTTAAATGATTCTATTTTTAACATTACATTAAACGGAGAAAAGAAGAAGGAAGTTTTAGATATTCCAAATCATGAAGTAGCAGTAAAATTGCTTTTAGATAAATTAACTTCGTATGGCATTATTAATTCCCTTGACGAAATTGAAGGAATTGGACATCGGGTGGTCCATGGAGGAGAAGAATTTACAGATTCTGCATTAATTACGGACGAAGTGTTAGCAAAAATCGAAAAGCTATTTGATTTAGCTCCGCTTCATAACCCAGCGAACGTAACGGGAATTAAAGCGTTCCAAGCAGTGTTACCAAATGTTCCAGCGGTTGCGGTATTTGATACAGCATTCCATCAAACAATGCCAGAAAGCTCCTACCTTTATAGTTTACCATACGAATATTATGAGAAATTTGGAATTCGTAAATATGGGTTCCATGGAACGAGCCATAAGTATGTTTCCCAGCGGGCAGCTGAACTATTAGGTCGTCCAATTGAGCAATTACGTCTCATCTCTTGTCACTTAGGTAATGGGGCAAGTATTGCCGCAATTGAAGGTGGAAAATCGATTGATACGTCGATGGGCTTCACACCGTTAGCAGGTGTCACCATGGGAACTCGCTCAGGTAACATTGACCCCGCATTAATCCCATACATTATGGACAAAACCGGTAAATCCGCTGATGAAGTGTTAGAGATTTTAAATAAGAAAAGCGGAATGCTTGGAGTGTCTGGTTTCTCTAGTGATTTACGTGACATTGAAGACGAAGCAGCAAAAGGTAACGAACGTGCTGAACTAGCCCTTGAAGTGTTTGCTAACCGTATTCATAAATATATTGGTTCATACGCAGCTCGTATGTGTGGTGTAGATGCGATTATCTTTACGGCTGGAATTGGGGAAAATAGTGATGTGATCCGGGCAAAAGTATTACGCGGACTTGAATTTATGGGAGTATATTGGGATCCATCTTTAAACAAAGTGCGTGGAAAAGAAGCGTTCATTAGCTATCCACATTCTCCAGTAAAAGTATTAGTGATCCCAACGAACGAAGAAGTGATGATTGCGCGTGACGTTGTGCGTGTGGCAGGATTATAAATTTTTTATGGATCAGCTAAGAGAAATTCTCTTAGCTGTTTTTTTTGTCTTTGCAAATGGTACTTCCTCTTAGGATAATATGCTTTCTTAAGTACATTTTAAGCCATCGTTTGAAAAGAGAAAAATATGGTATACTAAACGTAATATGGATGAATGTGGAGGTTAAAATAAATGGTTTGGTCTGAAAGGGAGCAAGCATATTGGAATGAAATTCTTGACTTTGAAAGGAACCTCCTGCAATACGAACCGAACGACTTTGAGCTTACATATGAAAAATGGTTAGAAAAAGGGTTGACGCTTGTCCCAGCGGAAACGCGAGAACTATTTTTTGAGCAATTTGATCAACTGTTTTTTCATATTCATTCCCTTCTTCAAGGTTCTCAATTTCAAATGGATGCCCGTGATCGAATTTTAACCGCTGCCCGAGCGTTTGATGATACAGTAGAATCTATTTCTGATTTGAAGCGATTGTCGATCGACCAGCTTCATTATATTGCTCAACAGCAAAGCTCCAGGCATCGAATTTATTCTCTTCTTCAAGGCGCAGCTGTTGGGATAGGTGGAACTTTAGCTTTAAGCAGTGATTATTTGGCGATGACTATCATCAATTTACGGGCAGTACAATTGATTTCCATGTCGTACGGTTACGAGGTAAATTCACCGTATGAAATGATGACATCGTTAAAAGTGTATCATACATCGACGTTACCTTTACGTTTACGTGCTGCCGGATGGATGAAATTGAAAGAGGAGATTGGAGACGAGCACTACTTTTATTTTGGTTCAGAAAAGTTGACGAATGAAACTTGGTTGCAAGGACCGTTGAAACAAGTATTAAAAACAATGTTGATTCTAACTTTTAAGAGAAAGCAATTTTCAGGAGTTCCTTTCATCAGTATGGCTATTGGCGCTGGGGCCAACTATCAACTGACGCGCAATGTCACGAACATGTCCGAAAAATTTTATCAAATGCGCTTGTTAATGGAAAAACAAGCCCAAACCTAATGAAAAGGCAAAAGGCATCATGCTTTTTGCCTTTTTTGATTATGTATCCGCTTTTTTCACTGTGATGTGCCCTTGTACTCGATACCAAATCCATAAATCGTTAATAATAGACGCAAGTTCTGCTATCTGTTGATTGATTTGACATGATCGTTCAAATTTTTCTTCTTCCCCTAATTGGTGTTGCAGCATGTCAATTTGTTGCTCTACCTCTCGAATCCGATCAGGAATTTGCCCACGAATATGCTCCCATTCTAATAAAATCCTCATCTGTTCTTCTTTTAAATACTGCTCCCACTCTTTGGACAAGTGAGGGAGGTAAATACCAAGGCGTTGATCCCAACAAAAGTAATTTGTCATTTTTATCATCCTTTTTACGTGTGAATTCCTATGTCTATTGTAAGGGACTTTCATTATTTTTACTAACTACTAATATTTATTCAATTATATAAATAAATATTGAAATAGTACTTAATAAGTGCTATCCTTTTACCATAGAAAATAAGAATAAATTATTATTTGTTTGTATTTTTATTCAATTAAGGAGGAGGACAATCCAGTGGCGGAAAAGGTAGTATTAGCGTATTCTGGGGGACTTGATACATCTGTTGCAATACAATGGCTAAAAGATCTAGGGTATGAAGTGATTGCTGTTTGTTTAGATGTTGGAGAAGGAAAAGATTTAGAGTTTATTCAAAAGAAAGCTCTTCAAGTAGGGGCGTTAAAAAGTTATGTGATCGATGCGAAAGAAGAATTCGCCAACGAGTATGCGTTAGTAGCCCTTCAAGCTCATACGTTATATGAAGGAAAATATCCACTCGTGTCCGCTTTATCACGTCCGTTGATTGCGAAAAAATTGGTGGAAATAGCAGAACTCGAAAGGGCAACAGCGGTTGGGCACGGTTGTACGGGGAAAGGAAATGACCAAGTTCGTTTTGAAGTTTCTATTAAAGCTTTAAATCCTTCGTTAAAAGTGGTGGCGCCTGTTCGTGAGTGGAGCTGGTCGCGTGAAGAAGAAATCGAATATGCAAAACAAAGAGGAATTCCGATTCCAGTCGACATAGATAGCCCATATTCTATCGATCAAAATTTATGGGGAAGAAGTAACGAATGCGGCATATTGGAAGATCCGTGGGCTGCACCACCTGAAGAGGCGTACGATTTAACATCTTCAATTGAAGACGCTCCCGATAAGCCTGAATGGATAGAAATTGAATTTGAAAAAGGAGTACCTGTAGCGATAAATGGACAGACTTATCCTCTTTACGAACTGATTTTAACGCTCAATCAGTTAGCAGGTAAGCACGGAGTTGGGCGTATTGACCATGTAGAAAATCGATTAGTCGGTATTAAATCACGTGAAGTATATGAATGTCCAGCTGCGATAACTCTTATCAAGGCGCATAAAGAACTAGAAGATTTGACACTTGTTAAAGAGGTTGCCCATTTTAAACCGTTCATTGAACAAAAATTAGCGGAGCTCATTTATAACGGATTATGGTTTTCCCCATTGAAAAATGCGCTTGTGTCATTTTTAAAAGAAACGCAACAAGTGGTGACAGGTACGGTACGAGTGAAATTGTTTAAAGGTCATGCAATCGTAGAAGGTCGAAAATCACCGTTTTCGTTGTATAATGAAAAGCTTGCTACGTATACGGCTGAAGATGAATTTGATCATTCTGCAGCTGTCGGGTTCATTCAATTATGGGGACTTCCAACAACGGTTCATCGTATGGTGCATCAATCGGAGAAGGTGACAAAATGACAAAATTGTGGGGAGGCCGCTTTACGAAAACGGCGGCTGAATGGGTAGATGCTTTTGGTGCTTCCATTCCTTTTGACCAAGAACTTGTCTTTGAAGATATCGAAGGAAGCAAGGCGCACGCCCGTATGTTAGGAACATGCGGCATTCTAACAGAAGAAGAAACGAATAAAATTCTTCAAGGGTTGCAATCAATTCAGAAAAAAGTCGAAAAAGGGGAAGTCGAGTTTTCGATTGCACTGGAAGATATTCATATGAACATCGAAAAATTGTTAATCGATGAAATCGGACCGATTGGAGGAAAATTGCATACAGCACGAAGTCGGAACGATCAAGTGGCTACCGATATGCACCTTTATTTGAAAAAGAAAGTGAAAATGATTATCGAGGCCATTGAAGAAATGCAACAAGCACTCCTTCATCAAGCGGAACAACATGTAGAGACAATTATGCCTGGATATACCCATTTACAACGTGCACAACCGATCTCATTTGCTCATCATTTAATGGCGTATTTTTGGATGCTTGAACGTGATAAAGGACGGTTGAAGGATTCGTTAAAACGAATCGACTACTCTCCTTTAGGTGCAGGAGCGTTAGCCGGAACTACTTTTCCGATCGATCGTTCGTTCACAGCGGCCGAACTGGGGTTTACTAACATCTACGAAAACAGTATGGATGCTGTAAGCGATCGTGATTTTATCGTCGAATTTTTAAGCCATGCATCGTTGTTGATGATGCACTTATCACGCTTAGCGGAGGAATTCATTTTATGGTCGAGCCAGGAGTACCATTTTATCGAACTAGATGATACGTTTGCTACGGGCAGTAGCATCATGCCGCAAAAGAAAAACCCGGATATGGCTGAGCTCATTCGTGGAAAAACAGGACGAGTGTACGGTCATCTTTTCAGTTTGCTAACTGTTTTAAAAGGATTACCACTTGCGTATAACAAAGACATGCAAGAAGACAAAGAGGGGATGTTTGATACGGTTGCTACCGTTACTGGTTGTTTAAAGATTTTTACGGGTATGATTGTGACAATGAAGGTAAATCACATGAATATGGAACAAGCAACAAAACAAGATTTTTCAAATGCAACTGAGCTAGCCGATTATTTAGCGAGTAAAGGCATTCCGTTTCGAAAAGCTCATGAATTGGTTGGAAAGTTAGTATTATTATGCCTGCAAAAAGGATGTTATTTAACGGATTTAACGTTAGCTGAGTTTCAGAAAGCATCTCCATTAATTGATGAAGATATTTACAATATCTTATCTCCTTACGAAGCAGTAAAAAGACGTAATTCCGATGGTGGAACAGGCTTTCAACAAGTAAGGAAACAAATTGAAAAAGCAAAAAAATTGCTTCATCCAAACTTATAGTTCTGCTCCCTCTTTATTTCGAAGAAGAGAATTACTTAATTGATGGAAGGCCTAAGGACGACTAACACAACATACGGGGCATGGCGAGTGAAATATTCGGAAACGCTACCTAATTGGAAGTCCATTTTTGGAGAAGGAGAACCAGCTGGCAATCATGATGTGCTGATATAGGTTAACACTCCTTTCCTGTTTATAATTGACATTTTTAAAAATGGATAATGCACCCCTTTTCTCAAATACTAATGCTGTATTAAAAAGAGGAAAGGGGTATTTTATGAAAAAACGTGAGCCAAAAGAATCACTCACATACGACGAAAATGGGACTGAACAAGTGAGTCAACAAATTATGAATGCCTATTTTTCAGGCAGTATGGACGAACAAGAGGAATTTTTTCCTTCAAATAACGAGGATCCAAATGAACGATAAGGCACTTTCATAGTGCCTTTACATATTCTTGCTCCTGTTTGTTGAATTAGGTAATACCATTAAATTTGTTTAGCATTTTTTTTGTGAAAATGTTATATTAATTATGATTTGTCCCTATTGTACTAATTTTTTTATGAATTTTAACAGGAGGTTGGCATTATGCGAATCGGGGTACCTAAGGAAATAAAAAACAACGAAAACCGTGTTGCCATGACACCTGCAGGGGTCGTCAACCTTGTCAATAATGGACATGAAGTGTATATCGAAACAGGTGCTGGACTTGGCTCTGGTTTTACAGATGACGATTATAAACAAGCTGGGGCTGTCATTGTTAACACAGCAGAAGAAGCTTGGTCGATGGAGATGGTAATGAAAGTAAAAGAGCCATTACCAAGCGAATATCAATACTTCCGTGAAGGATTAATTTTATTTACCTATTTGCATCTTGCGCCAGAACCAGAATTAACGAAAGCGTTAATCGATAACAAAGTTGTTGGAATCGCTTACGAAACCGTACAATTACCGAACGGTTCGTTACCACTATTAACACCGATGAGTGAAGTGGCAGGTCGAATGGCTACGCAAATTGGTGCTCAATTCCTAGAAAAAATTTACGGAGGAAAAGGAATCCTTCTATCTGGAGTTCCTGGTGTTCAACGTGGAAAAGTTACCATCATCGGCGGTGGTGTAGCTGGTACGAACGCTGCAAAAATGGCAGTCGGACTAGGTGCCCAAGTGACGATCATCGACTTAAATCCAGATCGTTTACGTCAATTAGACGATATTTTTGGAAGCGATGTCACAACATTAATGTCAAACCCTTACAACATTGCCCAAGCGGTAAAAGATTCTGACCTAGTTATTGGAGCTGTGTTAATTCCAGGGGCAAAAGCTCCTAAGCTTGTGACAGAAGAGATGATTAAATCAATGAAACCTGGTTCTGTTGTAGTTGATATTGCGATTGACCAAGGTGGTATCTTTGAAACGACGGACCGCATTACGACTCATGATAACCCAACCTATGAAAAACATGGCATTGTACACTATGCCGTGGCGAACATGCCAGGTGCCGTTCCACGTACTTCAACAATTGCTTTAACAAATGTGACTGTACCGTATGCGTTACAAATTGCGAATAAGGGTTACAAACAAGCGTGTTTAGACAATGAAGCGTTATTAAAAGGAATTAATACATTAAATGGATATGTCACATACGCAGCAGTAGCGGAAGCTCATGGACTAGAATACGCTGATGCACGTAAGTTATTGGAGCAAATGTAATATATAATAATTAGGGACTGGCCAAACGTCAGTCCCTTTACTTTGATGAAAACATGTAATCCATTTTATTCAATGATTTTTAGTTCTTTCGGATATTTTGTTAACACTTCTACACCATCTTCTGTCACATAAACATCGTCTTCAATGCGTACACCCGCTACATTTGGAACATAAATTCCTGGTTCAATAGTAAAAACCATCCCTTTTTGAATCGTTAATTCATTGGTAGATGTAATTGACGGATATTCGTGAACACTAATTCCAAGCCCATGGCCTAATCGGTGAGGGAAAAAGTCTCCATAACCGGCCTCGTGAATGATTTGACGAGCAATTTGGTCTAGGTGTGATGCAGTTACCCCCGGCTTTGTGGCAACGACAGCTGTTTCTTCCGCTTTTCTTACCGTTTCGTAAATCGCTTTTTGTTCTTCGGAAATATCTCCAAACGCTACTGTCCGCGTAATGTCCGAGCAATATCCTTCGTAAACGACACCTAAGTCAAAAAGGACGAGATCGCCTTTTTTAATTTTCGTTAAACCTGGCGTACCGTGCGGAGAAGCGGCATTAGCCCCAGTAAGAACCATAGTAGAAAATGACATTTCAGTAACGCCTTTTTTCTTCAATTCATATTCAATCGTCGCAATAATCTCTAACTCTGTTGCTCCTTCATAAATGGCATTTACACCCGTTTCGATGGCAAAATCCGCGAGTGCTGCCGCTTTACGAATTGCCGCCAATTCTTGGTCATCTTTAATCATGCGTAGCTCTCGTAATTTTTCTTCAGCGGAAACAAATTGGACGTTTGGGAAGCGTTTCATGATTTCTTCATAGCGCTCGACATTTAAATGTACTTTTTCAATTCCCCACGTCGGTTGTTTTGGTAAGCGCTGATGAATTTTTTGTTGAATGATGTCCCAAGGGTTTTCGGTGTCTTGATACCCGATGATTTCATATTCCCACCCGGCATTTTTGACATCATTTTGTTCCATAGCAGGGCAGATTAAAATTGGTTCACTTTGTTGGAAGACTAGAAGGCCGAGTAAACGTTCATGAGGCTCGCTTCGGAATCCACTAAAATAAAAAACATTTTCTTTCGATGAGACGAAGCAAACGTCCATCTCTTTTTCTTGCATCCAGTTTATCAGTTGTTGTAAACGTTGTTTCATTCATCCAGTCCCCTTTTTTTATTATGTATACCTTGAGATTATCAGTAACCATCCCATTTGTAAACTTTTACTCACTGTTCATCTTGGTAAACATAGCGAATGATATATTTAAAATATTAATTTAGAAGGAAAATGTCATTCTAAAGAGAATAGTATCGATGGAGGACAAATTAGAAAGGGGATTTGTATGAAAGTTTCATTCCATGGCCATGCGGTTGTAAAAATTGAAACAAACGGTACGCAAATTTTAATCGACCCATTTATTAATGGAAATGAAATAACGGATTTAATTGTAGAAGAACAACGCCCAGATGTGATTATTTTAACGCACGGTCATAATGACCATGTAGGAGATACGATTGAAATTGCTAAAAAAAATGATGCCCTTGTTGTTGCCAATTATGAATTAGCTACATACCTAAGTTGGAAGGGACTGCGTACCCATCCAATGCATATTGGTGGTGCCCATCACTTTGATTTTGGAAAAGTAAAATTAACTCCAGCCCTTCATGGTTCAGGATATGTAACGGAAAATAATGAACTTGTATATATGGGGATGCCGACAGGTGTATTGCTTACAGCTGAAGGGAAAACAATCTATCATGCAGGAGATACGGGATTGTTCTCAGATATGAAACTAATTGGAGAGATGAACGACATCGACCTCGCGTTTTTACCGATTGGAGATAACTTTACGATGGGACCAGAAGATGCAGCGGTCGCCGCGAAGTTTTTACAAGCGAAAACAGTTGTACCAATTCATTTCGATACCTTCCCGAAAATTAAACAAGACCCAGAGAAATTTGTTCAGCTTCTTGGGGAAGGCATTCAAGCAAGAGTTATGAAAGCTGGAGATGTTATCGAGTTATAAGAAATGCAGGACTGACCTGACTTTATGATAAAGTTGGGCCAGTCCTTTTTTATAGGTATGATATGGTTTACCTTTTGCATAAAATGAGAAAAACGAGAGAGTCGATGCATAATGGAAGGGGAGATTTTCGTGAAAGCCAAATATATTTTATGTATTCTTGTCACTTGTTTATTATTGTATATCGCATTACCATATTTCTCGTTTTCTGGGACTACATTACGAATTTTGTTTGAAGGAACATGGTTAGCTTTTGCTTTTGTTGTCATATCAGGAAATGTTGTCGCCCTTCTCTTTTCTGTTGAACGAAGTATACGGCCAGTACGAAAAAAAGAACAAAAGCAAGAAGGCAAGCGAATGTATCATTCATCAAGCCGTTGAATACCCTTCCTTTTCTCTTTATAATGATAGTAAGTTGATATATGGGCGAGAAAAGGGTGAATGGCTTGGCGACAAAGCACGAACAAATTTTACAATATATTGACCAACTGCCAGTTGGAGAGAAAATCTCGGTCAGACAAATTGCAAAAGCGCTAAACGTAAGTGAAGGAACTGCTTATCGCGCGATCAAAGATGCCGAGAATAAAGGATATGTGAGCACAATTGAACGTGTCGGTACGATTCGAATCGAACGAAAGAAAAAAGAAAATATTGAAAAGTTAACCTTTGCCGAGGTAGTTAATATCATCGATGGACAAGTACTTGGCGGAAAAGCGGGACTACATAAAACATTAACGAAATTTGTTATTGGCGCCATGAAGCTGGAAGCGATGATGCGATATACCGGAGCGGGAAACTTACTCATTGTCGGAAATCGGACAAAAGCCCATGAACATGCACTCAAAGCAGGAGCAGCTGTATTAATTACCGGTGGTTTCGATACAGAAGATCATGTGAAAAAGCTGGCCGACGAATTAGAATTGCCGATTATTTCGACAAGCTACGATACGTTTACGGTTGCGACAATGATTAATCGGGCGATTTATGACCAGTTAATTAAAAAAGAAATTGTGTTAGTTGAAGATATTTTAACCCCATTAGAAAAAACGGTTTACTTGTCCGTAAAAGATACGGTAGGCAGCTGGTACGAAAAAAAACGAGAAACGCTTCATAGCCGTTTCCCAGTAGTAGACCAAGGTTTAAAAGTGCTCGGTATGGTCACCTCAAAAGATGTGATGGGTCAAAACGAGGACACCCCTATTGAGAAAGTTATGACGAAATCGCCAATTACCGTACATGGCAAAACGAGCGTAGCTTCTGCCGCTCATATGATGATTTGGGAAGGGATCGAACTGCTCCCGGTGGTTGATCAACAAAACAGACTAATGGGGATCATTAGTCGACAAGATGTTTTAAAAGCGTTGCAAATGATACAACGGCAACCCCAAATTGGCGAAACGATTGACGACATCGTTGCTGCACAATTAACGACTCTTGAAGATGAACAAGAAGAAGATGTTTTCCAATTTGAAGTAACCCCGCAAATGACAAACCAATTAGGAGCAATTTCCTATGGAGTATTTACCTCATTAGTGACCGAAGCAACTAACAGAGTATTACGGAATCATAAAAAAGGAGATTTAGTCGTAGAGAATATGACTATCTATTTTATTAAACCGGTTCAAATTGAGAGTAAAATCACGATTCATCCTAAGGTACTAGAAGTCGGCCGAAAGTTTGGAAAGGTCGATGTAGAAGTTTTCAATGAAGGGGTATTAGTCGGTAAGGCATTAATGATGTGTCAGCTTATTGACCGATAGAAAAGGGACGCCTAATGAGACGTCCCTTCTTTTTCAATCGATTATTCGTTTATTTGTTTTAAAAAGTATGGCAAATAATGACGATACGCTCGATATCCGGACCAAGCGCTTAAGCTTCCGATAAGAATAAACAGTCCGCCAACAATGTATGTAACGGTTGTATGGTATAAGAAAAATTGATTTAAGCCAAAAAGGGCAACAAACAGTCCGAGAGCGATACTTGATTTACTAGAGATCCATTTCTTTTCTAAATCGTTTTTGCTTCGAAAGTAACGCGCTTTATAATAGACGTAAAAGGATAACGAACTAATAATCAAGATAACTAATACTGGCATTGTTGTATCCCCCATTTTCTACTGTCATTCCCCTTTATTGTAACGGCATTAGAAGAAAAATGCCAATAAAGATATATAGAAAAGGAGTCAACCAATATGAAAGAGACGATTTTACAATTAATTCAATCCTATGAAACCATCATCGTTCATCGCCACGTCCGCCCTGACCCGGATGCATACGGTTCGCAAGGAGGACTAGTGGAAATTTTACAAGCATCGTTTCCGGAAAAACAAATTTTTGCCGTAGGCGAAGATGACCCATCATTACAATTTCTCCGGAAGGTAGACCAAGTTGATGATCAACAATTTGAAAATGCCTTAATAATTATTTGCGATACGGCGAATAAAGAACGAATCGACGATGAGCGATATCGATTAGGTAAACAGGTGATAAAAATCGACCACCATCCAAATGAAGATCCATATGGGGATGTTAATTGGGTAGAGACGTCGGCTAGTTCAACGAGTGAAATGATTTATGAATTTTATTTGTTTGGAAAAGATAAAGGATTGAAAATAACAGACGAGGCAGCACGCCTGTTATACGCTGGGATTGTTGGGGATACAGGGCGTTTCTTATATCCAAGTACGACAGAAAAAACGTTTCGGTATGCCGGTGAATTAGTGAACTATTCCTTTGACCGAAATGAATTGTATAACCAACTATATGAATTAGAAGAAAAAGTCGTTAAATTACAAGGATACGTACTGCAAAATTTCCAAATGTACGAAAATGGAGCTGCTTTTGTTACGATGAAAAAAGATTTGCTCGAGGAGTTTCAAGTCACTCCTTCTGAGGCCTCCCAAATTGTTAGTATTTTAGGAAACGTAAAAGGAATTAAAGCATGGTGTTTCTTCGTGGAGGAGGAAGACCAAATTCGCGTCCGCTTACGTTCCAAAGGTCCAATTATTAATGAAATTGCCAAAAAATATCATGGTGGGGGACATCCTTTAGCAGCTGGTGCCTCCGTTTATTCTTGGGAGGAAGTTGAAAGCGTTAAAAAAGATATTTTAGATGTTTGCGACCCACATCAATAACTGAAGTACAAAAGAGGGATATTTTTTGGATCCCTCTTTTTTTACTCCGCAAGCCTGAGTTCTAAATACACATAAATAGTTGTAAAAAAATACAATTCCTTAACGACAAAACGGTATCGTTTTTCGTTTATTTTGATTGTTTTATTTTCAATCGTCTTCTTTAACAATTCACGGTTTTTAAACACCACTTCTAAATCTTTAGCTAGTAACACTTGTAAATCTTTTTTAACCGCCTCTTCTGTTAAGAAAATGCTATGCTTATCTTCAATTTCGTACCTTTGGAAGTTCGTAATTTTTACTTTAATATCTTGTACTTTTAATAGTTCTTTATTTTTTTTGTTCACCGCGATAAACTCTTCCTGCCAAATGGAGATACTATGTTTTAATTCTTTAATTTCTTCTTGTTGCTGATCAATTAACTTCGTTTGTTTTTCTTGGAGCGAACCGAAGATAAATAAAAAAATGAGCCAACTAATCATCCCTCCTAAGGCAACGCCGGCAAGAAAACGTTGCATGTGCGGTTGGTGATGGTAAGACGATACCCTCATGAGGTAATGTACTCCTGTGTAAACCATTTGATGATAAGGGCTCCGGTTTGGGCACCACCTAGTGCCGAAAGAATAAGTAAAAATTGTTTAAATAAGTCTTTCGTTTCTCCCTCGATTAACCCTCGTTCCATATGATAAACCGTATCGAACGTTCCACCGATAGCTGCGACAATCGCCCAGATGCGAAGTAACTTTGATAAACGATAAATGTGAGTAAATGGAGGTTCTCCCGTTAAAAAGGCCGCTAGCCCACCGATAATCGATCCTCCGAGAATAACGCCTAATGCAATAAAATAACTATTAAAAAACGTCGGAAAAAACGCTTCATTCAAACTGATCATCCTCTCATGATCAAATTACGCTTTAATACACTATATGGGACAAACATAGAAAATATGTGACGGTACAAAAAGCGAACATAATTTCTTTTTTATAAAAAGGAATCTATAATGAAAGTAGCATAAAAAAGGAAGTGAAGAGAGTGTCGTTCGTTCATTTACAAGTAATGAGCGCTTACAGTTTATTATCAAGTACAATTTCGATTTCCTCTCTTGTAAAACAAGCGCTAAAGCTAAACTATTCAGCTTTAGCGCTTACGGACCGAAATGTTTTGTATGGGGCCATTCCTTTTTACAAGGAATGTATGGCCCATGGAATTAAGCCGATTATCGGTTTAATGATTGATGTGGAAAGTGTACTCGAAGAAGACAAAGCATTTCCTCTCGTATTATTAGCACAAAATAACGAAGGATATAAAAACTTAATTAAACTATCAAGTGCTTACGGAACTAAAGGGGTCTCCGGCGTCCGATTAAAGTGGTTGCAAGCGTATCGGGATGGAATCATTGCTATCACTCCAGGAATGGAAGGAGAGATTGAGCAATGTCTTCTCCAAGGAGATCAGGAAGGGGCTATAAAAGTCGCTGCAACGTTTCGAAGAATTTTTCCACAGTTTTATTTAGCACTCCAACATTTAAACAAAAAAGAAGAACGGACGTTAGTTCCTCAAATAAAAGAGTTAGCCCATTCGTTAACCATTCCACTTGTAGCTACAAATGATGTTCGTTATTTAACAAAGGAGGACGCGTTTACGTATGAATGTCTTGTGGCGATAAAAGAAGGACGTATGATAAAAGAAGATGAACGACTAGAAGATACCAACCATTACCTTAAGTCAAAAAAGGAAATGGTCGAACTCTTTCAAGATGAGGTGGATGCTCTAGAACAATCAGTTTTAATTGCCCAAAAGTGCCATGTGGAACTTTCGTTTGATCAACCCCACTTGCCGAAATATCCATTGCCATCAAATCAAACAGCTAGTACATTTTTGCGTACCCTTTGTGAACAAGGATTGAACGATCGTTATTCGGAAGTCACCGAAAAACATCGAGCACGGCTAAACTATGAACTACAAGTTATTGAGCAAATGGGGTTTGCTGATTATTTTTTAATCGTCTGGGACTTTATGAAATTTGCACGCAAAAAAGGTATTTTAACTGGTCCCGGGCGGGGATCGGCAGCTGGTTCGCTCGTCGCTTATGTACTACATATTACCGATGTCGATCCATTAAAGTATGGTTTGCTTTTTGAACGGTTTTTAAATCCGGAACGTATTACGATGCCAGATATCGATATTGACTTTCCAGATCATCGTCGGGAAGAAATCATCAATTATGTTGTCCAAAAATACGGAAGCATGCATGTCGCCCAAATTATTACATTTGGTACGTTCGGGGCAAAAGCGGTCATTCGAGATTTAGGAAAGGTGTTCGGTTTTCAAAATAGAGAAATTGATCAATTGTCTAAGATGATTCCGTCCAGAACGGGTATTACTTTAAAGGAGGCGTATCAAGAATCTGTTCCCCTCCAACAATTTGTTCAATCATCTCCCGTTCATCAAACCTTTTTCCAAACGGCCGTCAAGCTTGAAGGATTGCCGCGCCATACGTCAACCCATGCAGCGGGAGTGGTCATTACCGATGAACCATTAACAGACATTGTACCGATTCAACGAGGGCAACAAGATTTTTATTTAACGCAATACTCAATGGATGTGTTAGAAACGCTCGGAGTTTTAAAAATGGATTTTTTAGGCCTGCGGAATTTGTCAATCATTGAACATATTTTGCACATGATTCAAAAAGAACAAGGAGTACGTATCGATATTCGGTCGATTCCACTCGATGATGAAAAAACGTACCAATTGTTAAGCCGTGGAGATACGTTAGGAATTTTCCAATTAGAATCAGAAGGGATGAGACGCGTATTACGTGAGTTGCGACCAACGCATTTTGAAGATATTGTGGCGGTCAATTCGTTGTATCGTCCTGGACCGATGGAGCAAATTCCTCTCTACATCCAACGGAAACACGGCCGTCAAGCCGTACCGTCCATTCATCCAGATATTGATCAGATTTTACATACAACGTACGGTGTGATAGTGTACCAAGAGCAAATTATGGAAATCGCAGCCGAAATGGCCGGTTTTTCATTAGGAGAAGCAGATTTACTTCGGCGTGCGGTCAGCAAAAAAAAGAAAGAAGTGCTTGACCGTGAACGGAGTCACTTTGTGGAAGGGGCCTTAGCGAAAGGGTATGATCAAGCAACAGCAACCTCTGTTTATGACTTGATTGTACGTTTTGCCAATTACGGATTTAATCGCAGTCATGCCGTTGCCTACAGTTTGATTGCCTATCAAATGGCGTACTTAAAAACACACTATCCACTCGCTTTTTATGCGGCGTTATTGTCATCGGTGATTGGACATGAACAAAAGATTAGTCAATACGTGATAGAGGCGAAACAGAAAGGTTTAACCATTTTGCCACCTTCTGTCAACAACAGTCATTATGTCTTTCAAGTGGAGAATAACGGAATTCGGTTTAGTTTAGCTGCCATCAAAGGAATCGGCGGAGCCGTATGGAAAGAAATTGCACGTAGTAGGCAGCAAAGGCCATTTGAAGATTTATTTGATTTTTGCTTACGCGTGTCATTAAAAACGATTAATCGCTCTGTTTTAGAATCCCTCGTGTTATCAGGTAGCTTTGATGATTTTGGAAAAGATCGGGCAACGTTATTGGCTACCATCGATGTTGCCCTCGAACATGCTGAATTAGTAAAACCAGATGATCATTTTACTTTATTTCAAGATGACGAGTCGCTCTTTTTAAAACCTAAATACGTTGAAGTAGAGCCCATGTCGCTTGATGATAAGCTAAAGGCGGAAAAGGAAGTATTGGGTATTTATTTAACTGCTCATCCCGTATCTCCATATATTTCTTTGTTCCAGCGGTTAGGTGCGACAACTATTTTTCATGTTTCGGAAGGGTCAGATGTTCGTCTAGGTGTTTATATTTCAGATCAGAAAACGATTCGCACAAAAAAAGGAGACGTGATGGCGTTTGTCCAATTAAGTGATGAAACGGGCGAAATCGAGGGGGTTCTGTTTCCGAGAGTGTATCGTCAATATGCCTCATTATGTCAAAAGGGAAAGGTTGTATTCGTAAAAGGGAAAGTCGAGGACCGGCAACTGAAAAAGCAATTGATTATCCAGCAAATGTACAACCTGGAAGAAGCGAAACAAATGGAGAGTGATTTGAAAAAAGGATTGTATATCAAAATAGAGAAACAGCGGAATGAGCAGGCGGACTGGTTACAAATAAAAAACATCATTGAAAATTATCCTGGCACTTTCCCGGTATATATATATCACGAAAAAAATGGGAAAATAATACAATTATCAAGAAAAGAATGGGTCTCTTATTCGAACGACTGCCTTCTCCAATTAAAAAATCTTTTAGGAGAGAAAAATGTTGTGTTTCGAAAGTAGAGAGGCTGGAATTACAACACTGATCAAAAGAAAAAAGGAATAAGATGCTCATTAAGTGAATGTAAGAATCAAAGAAGAAATTCTTTACATTTGTTAGAATTATGTTATATTTGTAAGAGATTCATGTGGTCAGACCACTAGGTAGGGAAAAGAAGTCTGAACTGTTGAAGGAGTGTATACCCATGACATTACGTGAAGAAGCATTACATATGCATCGTGTTCATAGAGGAAAACTTGAATCAAAATCAAAGGTGGAAGTTCGTAATGCGAAAGATTTGAGTTTAGCATACTCTCCTGGAGTGGCTGAACCTTGTAAAGTGATTTACGATAAGCCGGAGACGGTTTATGACTATACGATGAAAGGAAATATGGTTGCTGTCGTATCTGACGGGACTGCCGTATTAGGATTAGGAAATATCGGTCCTGAAGCCGCTCTGCCAGTTATGGAAGGAAAAGCGGTATTATTTAAAAGCTTTGCGGGAGTAGATGCGTTCCCGATTTGTTTGAATACGACTGATGTTGATAAAATTGTCGAAACGGTAAAATTATTAGAACCAACTTTCGGTGGAGTAAACTTAGAAGATATTGCCGCGCCAAACTGTTTCATTATTGAGGAACGTTTAAAGAAAGAAACAAACATTCCAATTTTCCATGATGACCAGCATGGTACAGCGATTGTAACAGTTGCGGGGCTTGTGAATGCTTTGAAACTTGTTGGCAAAAAAATGTCCGAAATTAAAGTTGTTGCTAACGGGGCTGGCGCAGCAGGAATTGCCATTATAAAGCTTTTATATAGTTATGGTGTTCGAGACATTATTATGTGCGATTCGAAAGGTGCTATTTATGAAGGGCGTCCTTATGGGATGAACGAAGTAAAAGCAGAAGTAGCTAAGTTTACAAATAGAGATAGATTGTCAGGTAGTTTAGCAGATGTTATTAAAGGAGCAGATGTCTTTATTGGTGTGTCTGTAGCGGGTGCTTTAACGGAAGAAATGGTTCGTTCAATGAATAGGGACCCAATTATTTTTGCGATGGCAAACCCGGTTCCTGAAATTATGCCAGAACAAGCAAAGGCAGCAGGAGCTAAAGTAGTCGGGACAGGTCGATCTGACTTCCCAAACCAAGTAAATAACGTACTTGCATTCCCTGGAATTTTCCGCGGGGCATTAGATGTTCGTGCGACCCACATTAATGAAAAAATGAAGGTAGCGGCAGTAGAAGCCATTGCCGGACTTATTGAAGAGCATGAATTAAGCCCTGATTACGTCATTCCAGCTCCGTTTGATCCACGAGTGGCACCAGCTGTTGCTGCTGCGGTGGCTAAAGCAGCTATGGAAACTGGTGTTGCACGCTTAAAAGCTGATCCAGAAGAAATTCGAAAACGGACGATGGAAATGGCGGTCATTGGAAAAAGTGAGTGATGAAAATGAATACATCGCGCTCACAATCAAAGGTATATATTGAAATTGTGGAAAGTATCCGTGAAATGATTCAAAAAGATGGTCTGCAACCAGGAGACCGTCTTCCTTCTGAACGAGAATTGAGTGAGTCTTTAGGGGTTGGACGTTCATCTGTACGAGAAGCGCTTCGTTCCCTTGAATTGCTCGGATTAATTGAAACAAGAAGAGGAGAAGGTACGTTCATTCGGGATTTTAAAGATCATCGACTCGTTGAGCTGTTAAGTACGTTTATTTTAACCGACGGAAAAGTGCAAGAAGACATTTTACACACACTCTTTTCCGTTGAACAAGCGTGTTTATTGCTTATGAAGCGTCAAGCTACTTTCCATACCGACGTTTTTAATGAACTTTTGCATGCCGACAAAAATGAAAACGGTGAACATTTATGGCGTAAACTGTTTTCAGTACTAGACAACCGTTTACTAATGAAAATTTGGTCAATACTTTATGAATACGTACATCCTTTAAATCGAGAAACAAACATATCGGTTGAATCTTTTCAACATTTAATTCAAGCACTTGTAAACGGGACGGAAGAGGATGTCATTTTGCAATATAGACGTATTCGCAATTTGTCGGATGCTTAACGACACCGTATTACAAACAATTAACGCATTTTAAAGTACATTGGTTAAGACAAACATCTTTAACAGGAAAGTCGAATGCCTTACGTAAGGGAGGGTCATCATTGTTAAAGGAATTATTTGCGAAGAATAAGAAAAAGAAATACGCCACCATCCCTTCAGAAGCAGCCAAACAAGATGTGCCTGAAGGAATTATGACAAAATGTCCACAATGTAAAAAAATTATGTATACAAAAGAGCTTGAAAAAAATTTAAAAGTATGCTCGCATTGTGGGTATCATCACCAAATGAATGCCCATGAACGTATTCAAAGCTTACTTGACGAAGGATCATTTCAAGAATTTGATCAAAACATGGTTTCTACAAACCCGCTCCAGTTCCCTGACTACTTAGAAAAACTAGAAAAGGACCGTCAAAAATCTAAATTAAATGAAGCTGTTGTCACTGGAATCGGAAAAATTAATGGCTTTGAAGTGGTCATTGCGATTATGGATTCAAGTTTCCGAATGGGAAGTATGGGTTCGGTCGTAGGCGAAAAGATCACAAGAGCAATTGAATTAGCGATGGAACGATCATTACCTTTCATTATTTTTACTGCTTCCGGTGGCGCACGGATGCAAGAAGGAGTTTTATCCTTAATGCAAATGGCTAAAACGAGCGCTGCATTAAAAGCGTTTAGTGAAAAAGGTGGACTCATTATTTCCGTGATGACTCATCCGACAACTGGTGGGGTATCAGCAAGTTTTGCGTCCCTAGGAGATTATAACTTTGCTGAGCCCGGTGCATTGATTGGCTTTGCTGGACGTCGAATCATTGAACAAACGATTCGCGAGGAGCTTCCTGAAGATTTCCAAACGGCCGAGTTTTTATTAAAACACGGTCAATTAGATGCGGTGATTTCCCGTCTAGAATTAAAGGACAAGTTAACAACAGTCTTAGACATCCACCATGCTGGAGGTGAGGGCGGATGGTAAACACGTTAGAATTTGAACGTCCGGTCGTTGAACTGCGCCAAAAAATTGCCGAACTAAAAGAATTCACGAAAACCTCTGACGTGGATTTGTCATCTGAAATTGAAAAATTAGAGGCAAGACTTGAAAATTTAGAAAAAGAAATATACGAAAATATGAAGCCGTGGGATCGAGTACAAATTGCTCGACATCCACAACGACCTACAACGTTAGATTATATTTCTTATTTATTTACTGATTTTATGGAATTGCATGGGGATCGTTTATACGGTGATGATGAAGCCATTGTCGGTGGAATTGCGAAATACCACGGGTTACCGGTTACGGTCATCGGACATCAACGCGGAAAAGATACGAAAGAAAACATTCGTCGAAATTTCGGTATGCCTCATCCAGAAGGCTATCGAAAAGCGTTACGCCTCATGAAACAAGCTGAAAAGTTTTCACGTCCGATTATTTGTTTTATAGATACAAAAGGGGCGTATCCTGGGAAGGCTGCTGAAGAGCGTGGCCAAAGTGAAGCTATTGCTAGAAATCTGTTTGAAATGGCTGGTTTGAAAGTACCGATTGTATGTATTGTCATCGGTGAAGGTGGAAGTGGTGGAGCGCTGGCATTAGGAGTTGGAAACCATATTCACATGCTTGAAAACTCAACTTACTCTGTTATTTCTCCTGAAGGTGCAGCAGCGCTTCTTTGGAAGGATTCCTCTTTAGCAAAACGGGCGGCAGAAACGATGAAAATTACGGCTCCAGACTTAAAAGAACTTGGCATTATTGATGAAATCATTCCAGAAGTACGTGGAGGAGCTCATCAAGATGTGAAAGCTCAAGCGGAAGAAATCGACAAAGTCTTAAAAACATCGCTTCAACAATTGATGCAGTTAAGCGAAGACGAATTAGTTGCTCATCGATACGATAAGTATAAACAAATTGGTAAATATACAACAATCCAAACATTGGAAGAAGTGAAATCATAATGAAACCACAGCTGACTCAACACCTCATTGGGTCAGCTGTTCCTTTTTTGAAAAAATTTAGACAAATTTAAAACGCTTTCAGTTACCTAATAATTTCGTCTTTTTTTAACTCAGTTGAGATACATTTCTCTTCATGTTATGTTAGAAATGCTTGAAGTGTATATAAAAAAAGGGGCATGAATTCCTGATAGATACTGTTAAATTTAGGAAATGACGTACATAGTAATACTAGAACTTTTTTACATCTGATACGTCTTCCTTCAAATGTCTCATATTTGTCATACGCTTAAATAAGTTTAAGCACAATACATGTGAAAGAGTTAACAAATTGTTGGAGGGATCTTCAAATGAAACGAATTGGTGTTTTAACGAGCGGTGGCGACGCACCTGGTATGAATGCAGCTGTTCGAGCAGTTGTTCGAAAAGCGATTTACCATGGATTAGAAGTATACGGTGTGTATCAAGGGTATAATGGATTAATTAATGGAAATATTAAGAAATTGGAACTCGGTTCAGTAGGAGATATTATTCATCGTGGCGGCACGATTTTACGTTCAGCACGTTGTGAAGAATTTAAAACAAAAGAAGGACAAGCAAAAGGGATTGAACAATTGAAAAAATTTGGAATCGAAGGGCTTGTTGTTATTGGCGGAGACGGTTCATACCGTGGAGCTCAAAAACTAACAGAACAAGGCTTCCCATGTGTCGGTATTCCAGGAACTATCGATAATGACATCCCAGGAACAGATTTTACGATTGGTTTTGACACAGCGTTAAATACCGTGATTGAAGCGATTGACAAAATTCGCGATACAGCAACGAGTCATGAGCGGACGTTCGTCATTGAAGTAATGGGACGGGACGCTGGTGATATTGCGCTATGGTCTGGGCTTGCCGGTGGAGCAGAAACGATTTTAATTCCAGAAGATCCATTCAACATCGACGAAATTGTCGAACGCCTTCGAAAAGGACAAGAACGTGGCAAGAAACATAGTATTATTGTTGTTGCTGAAGGAGTTATGAGCGGTACTGAGTTTGCTCAAAAATTAAAAGATGCGACAAATATGGAAACGCGTGTCTCTGTATTAGGGCATATTCAACGTGGGGGTTCTCCAACTGCCTTCGACCGAGTATTAGCTAGCCGTTTAGGAGCACGTGCAGTAGAATTGTTATTGGAAGGAAAAGGTGGCCGGGCTGTTGGAATCGTCAACAATAAGCTTGTTGATTACGATATTCTTGAATTATTTGACATGCCACATCAATTGGATCTCAAAATGTATGAATTATCAAAAGAACTTTCGATCTAATCGTATATAACAATGGAGGTTTTATACGCATGAGAAAAACAAAAATTGTTTGTACCATTGGTCCTGCAAGTGAAAGTGTTGAGAAGTTAGTACAACTAATGGAAGCGGGTATGAACGTCGCTCGTCTTAACTTCTCTCACGGAGACTATGAAGAACATGGACAACGGATTAAAAACATTCGCGAAGCAGCAAAAATCACCGGGAAAACAGTAGGGATTTTACTTGATACAAAAGGTCCAGAAATTCGTACACATACGATGGAAAACGGAGCGATTGAATTAAAAGAAGGTACTAATGTCATCGTCTCCATGAAAGAAGTTGTTGGAACACCAGAAAAATTCTCGATCACCTATCCAGGTTTAATTGATGATGTAGAAGTTGGTTCAAAAATATTATTAGACGACGGATTAATCGGGTTAGAAGTCACTCAAATTGATAAAGAAAACGGTGAAATTCATACGAAAGTATTAAATAGCGGAACATTAAAAAATAAAAAAGGTGTGAATGTACCTGGAGTTTCCGTCAAACTTCCTGGTATTACAGAAAAAGATGCGAACGATATTGTGTTCGGTATCGAACAAGGTATTGATTTTATCGCTGCATCTTTTGTTCGTCGAGCATCTGACGTATTAGAAATTCGTGAATTACTTGAAAAACATCATGCAACACACATTCAAATTATTCCAAAGATTGAGAATCAAGAAGGCGTTGACAACATCGACGAAATTTTAGAAGTGTCAGACGGCTTAATGGTTGCGCGTGGGGACTTGGGAGTAGAAATTCCGGCTGAGGAAGTACCGCTTGTGCAAAAAGCATTGATTAAAAAATGTAATGAACTTGGAAAACCTGTTATAACGGCTACACAAATGCTTGATTCAATGCAACGCAATCCACGTCCGACTCGTGCCGAAGCAAGTGACGTTGCCAATGCAATTTTTGACGGAACTGATGCTATTATGCTTTCTGGAGAAACTGCAGCTGGTTTATATCCAGTAGAAGCAGTACAAACAATGCATAATATTGCTTCTCGTGCAGAACAAGCGTTAGATTACCGAAAAGAACTTTCTAATCGTACAAAAAAATGTAACCACACCATGACAGATGCGATTGGACAATCGGTTGCACATACAGCTTTAAACTTAGATGTGAATGCGATTGTGACACCGACGGAAAGCGGCCATACAGCTAAAGTCATTTCTAAATATCGTCCGAAAGCCCCGATTGTTGCAGTTACATCTGACGAATCAGTTTCACGTCGTCTTGCCCTTGTATGGGGAGTGTATCCACAATTAGGTAAGCGAGTAGATACCACAGACGAAATGCTTGAGATGGCTGTTCATGAAAGCTTAAATAGCGGTATCGTTTCTCACGGAGACATTGTCGTTATTACAGCAGGTGTTCCTGTTGGTGAAACTGGTACAACGAACTTAATGAAAATTCACGTCGTTGGCGATATTTTAGCTAAAGGTCAAGGAATTGGTCGCCGTTCCGCATACGGGAAAGTAGTTATTGCTAAAACGGCTGAAGAAGCATTACAAAAAGTGACAGAAGGATCTGTTCTTGTCACTTTAGGAACAGATAAAGAAATGATTCCTGCGATCGAAAAATGTAGTGCAGTAATTACTGAAGAAGGCGGATTAACAAGTCATGCCGCTGTGGTCGGTATTAACTTAGGCATTCCTGTCATCGTTGGTGTAGAAAATGCGGTTGGTATGTTAAAAGACGGACAAGAAATTACCGTCGATGCTGCTCAAGGTGTTATTTACAATGGACATGCCAGCGTGCTTTAATTGATGGTAAGACTGACTTTTCCTGTTTTTTAGGGAGAGTTGGTCTTTTTTTATTAAAAGGCTATGTTATGTTTCATTGTTGATTTTTAGCAAGTTGTTCACACGGCGGCGACTCCAGCGGGAACAATAAGACAAGCAAGACCCTTACTTGAGCGTAGCGAGGGAAGCGGCTTGCGGCTTGCGGCTTGCCCGCGGAAAGCGTCCGCCACAAGCGTAATGTATACATATCAACAGTATCATTTAACTGAGCCAATTAAAAATATTGTGTACTCATATGATAAGAAATGGATAGAAACCGATGATAGTAGAAAGTATAAGGGAAAGGTGTCAAGTAAAATGTTGTATAACCTTTGGTACATACTTTTAGATAAAAATATGATATACTTTCACATAATAAAAAAGATGGGGGATCGATTTTTCGAATGAGATACTTGATTTTATTATTAATTGTTATGCCTGCCTTAGAAATTGGGCTGCTTCTATATTCAGGAAAAGTGTTAGGAGTATTACCAACGGTGTTTCTCATTATTTTCACAGGGGTATTAGGTGCCTATTTAGCTAAAAAACAAGGATTAGATATTTTGAACCAAGCGAAAAAAGAACTACAATACGGTCGAGTACCAAGTGAAGCAATCATCGACGGATTATTTGTTCTTGTTGGAGGTACGGTGTTACTTACGCCCGGGTTTATTACTGATACACTCGGATTTTTATTCCTTTTCCCATACACACGTCGATGGTTCAAACCTCTCGTTTATCGCTTGTTTCGAAAATGGATTGACAAAGGGAATATCATTATACTGCGGTAACTAAAAAGAGCTGACTGCTTAACCGGGTCAGCTCTTTTTAGTTGTTAGTTTGTTTTTGGTCCCATAATAAAATTCCATACATCACGAAACACATTCGCTCGATTTAGTGCGGATAGTACCACTAAAGCGACAGGCCCTAAAATGAGTCCTAAAAATCCAACAAGCTTAAAGCCAACAAATAAGGCGACCAGCGTAGCGAGTGGATCGAGCCCGATGCTTGATGATAAAATTTTAGGTTCCATAAATTGACGCTGAACAACGACGACCAAATAAAGAACTCCTAATCCGATTCCTAAACCAATATTACCTGTTACGATTTCATAAATAATCCAAGGGACAAAAATGGCCCCTGTTCCTAAATAAGGTAGAATATCGACCACTCCGATAATTAAGGAAATGGTAATCGCATAATCTACTCGCAAAATTAACAAACCGATCAATACGATGACAGTTGTGATTGAAATCAATGTCAATTGAGCACGGATGAAACCAACTAACGCTTTCTTTAAATCATTAAATACGGTCCGCCCACTCAATTGAGCTTTTTCTGGTAACCAACGGACGAATAGATTTTTCAAGCGGTCCCAATCTTTGCTAATAAAGAATGTAGCCAACATAGAGAAGACTAGGACGGTCGCCACGTTTGGAATCCATGAAATTAAAATAGGTAACTTTTGAAAAAAGGATTGAATAAACGTTCCAACGCTTGAGGCGATTTTTTCACCTGTGTTTTGGATATTCTCTATAATCGTTTCTTGCTGGCTAGCGTCTAAATTATTAAAAAAGCTTGAAGCGTAATTATAAAACGGAATGACTTGTGCGGTAATTAACTGCTCTCCATATTCAATCAATGTGGCAAAATGTTTTGGGACGATTTGTGCTAAATAGTCAGCTCCTGACACAATTTCAGCGATTAGAAGCGTAATTAGCCCTATCAACACCCCGATAATAATGACCAATGCAATAAAAACAGCAATTCCTCTTGGCATTTTTGCTTTTTTCTCTAATAAGTTCACGAGTGGATTAATCATTAATGCAATTAAAATAGCAATAATAAATGGATATGTCAGCTTTGACAATTCAATCAATGCCCATCCGCCAAAAAAGACGATGCCGACAACGAGTAAAAATCGAATAGTGCGATTTATGTAGACAATGTTCAATCATTTTCCCTCCTATATCAAGGTTATACTTTAATTTTACGTGTCCTCTCTTCTAAAAAAAAGTACTAATCTACTCTACGAATCAAACGAATTGGAGATTCAATTATCAAGATATTTTTTCACTTCCTCAACATGATTTCCAGCCTCCACTGTTTTTATATGTTTTTCTAAAAAAATATTTTTTAAATATTTTAAGTTGTTTGGATTCACAAAAGTCTGATAATTGTTTATAATAAGAATGTAAGCGCATCCCAATTTTATCCTTCATTTGTAAAACGATTTGGACAAGCAAACTGTAGCAGTGTTGAACAAGCGCTCGCTTGTCGTTTGGAAAAGCTTTTTACACCCACTCATAGTTTCATGAGTGATAGGGAAATTATAAAGGCAAAGGAGAGATGGTTTATGACAGCTACTCGCGGTCTTGAAGGCATTGTAGCGACAACATCTTCAATTAGCTCCATTATTGATGACACCCTTACATATGTTGGGTACAACATTGATGATTTAGCAGAACACGCAAGCTTTGAAGAGGTTATTTATTTGCTTTGGCATCGTCGTCTACCAACAAAAGCTGAATTGGATGAGATTAAAAAAGATTTGGCAGAAAATGCGGAATTACCGAAAGAAGTTCTAGACCACTTTAAAACATATCCAATTAAACAAGTTCACCCAATGGCAGCTCTTCGCACAGCGGTTTCTTTATTAGGATTATTTGACCCTGAAGCGGACGAAATGACAGAAGAAGCGAACTATCGTAAAGCGATTCGTTTACAAGCAAAAATACCAACAATTGTTACTGCGTTTTCTCGTATTCGCAAAGGGTTAGAACCGGTAGCTCCACGAAAAGATTTAAGTTTTGCGGCTAATTTCTTGTATATGCTTACTGGAAACGAACCTGATGAAATTGCGGTGGAAGCGTTTAACAAAGCGCTTGTTTTACATGCCGATCATGAATTAAATGCGTCTACATTTACGGCTCGTGTTTGTGTTGCGACCCTTTCCGACGTGTATTCAGGTATTACATCGGCCATCGGTGCTCTAAAAGGACCTTTACATGGTGGTGCTAACGAGCAAGTAATGAAAATGTTAACAGAAATTGGATCTATCGAAAATGTAGAACCATATATTCACAACAAGTTGAACAATAAAGAAAAAATTATGGGCTTTGGCCATCGCGTTTATCGTAAAGGTGATCCTCGTGCAAAACATTTACGTAAAATGTCTGAAAAACTGACGAAACTTACAGGTGAACCTCATTGGTATGACATGTCTACAAAAATTGAAGAAATTGTTACATCTGAAAAAGGCTTACCACCTAACGTCGATTTCTATTCTGCGTCTGTGTACCATAGCCTAGGAATCGATCATGATCTATTTACCCCAATTTTTGCCGTAAGCCGCGTATCCGGATGGTTAGCTCATATTTTAGAGCAATATGCAAACAATCGTCTCATCCGTCCGCGTGCTGAATACACAGGTCCTGGTAAGCAACAATACGTACCAATTGAACAGCGTGGATAATCCTCTATTTACAAATATTAAAAATATTGATTCAATAGTTATTGAATAAAGGTTAGAGGCGTCATGCTTTCTAACCTTTGATATTGAAATTGGAGGGAATAGCATGTCACAAGGTCAAAAAATCACTGTAGAAAATGGAGTATTAAACGTACCAAATGATCCGATTATTCCATTTATTGAAGGAGACGGAACAGGTCCTGACATTTGGGCAGCAGCTTCCCGTGTTCTTGACGCTGCAGTAGAAAAAGCGTACAATGGCGAACGCAAAATTGTTTGGAAAGAAGTCTACGCAGGTGAAAAAGCATATAAAAAAACAGGTGAATGGCTACCACAAGAAACATTGGATACGATTCGTGAATATTTACTTGCGATTAAAGGTCCACTTACTACACCAGTTGGTGGAGGTATTCGTTCATTAAACGTTGCGCTTCGTCAAGAACTTGACTTGTTTGTGTGCTTACGTCCAGTTCGTTACTTTGAAGGTGTTCCTTCTCCAGTGAAACGTCCACAAGATACAGATATGGTCATTTTCCGTGAAAATACAGAAGATATTTATGCCGGTATTGAATATGCGAAAGGAACGGAAGAAGTAAAGAAAGTTATTGATTTTTTACAAAATGAAATGGGCGTGAAGAAAATTCGCTTCCCAGAAACATCTGGTATTGGTATTAAGCCAATTTCTGAAGAGGGTACAAAACGTCTCGTTCGTGCCGCTATAAACTATGCGATTAAGGAAGGACGTAAATCAGTCACCCTTGTACATAAAGGGAACATCATGAAATTTACTGAAGGTGCGTTTAAAAATTGGGGTTACGAATTAGCTGAAGAAGAATTTGGAGATAAAGTATTTACATGGGCACAATACGACCGTATTAAAGAAGCGGAAGGTGTCGAAGCGGCAAACAAGGCTCAAGCAGAAGCAGAAGCACAAGGAAAAATTATCGTAAAAGATGCTATTGCAGATATTTTCTTACAGCAAGTGTTAACACGTCCACGTGAGTTTGACGTTGTTGCCACAATGAACTTAAATGGTGACTATATTTCTGACGCATTAGCGGCCCAAGTTGGTGGTATCGGTATCGCACCAGGAGCAAACATTAACTATGAAACTGGACATGCTATTTTCGAAGCAACACACGGTACCGCTCCAAAATATGCTGGTTTAGATAAAGTCAACCCATCTTCTGTGATCCTTTCTGGCGTGCTTATGCTTGAACATTTAGGATGGAATGAAGCTGCTCAACTGATTATTGAAGCGATGGAAAAAACAATTGCTTCTAAAGTGGTTACTTATGACTTTGCTCGTTTAATGGAAGGCGCTACGGAAGTAAAATGTTCCGAATTTGCCACAGCTTTAATCGAAAATATGGGTTAATATTAATAAGAGAGCTTACCGATTTGGAAAGCCTCTTACATAAGTTGAAAAGAATAAAGGGGGACGTAACAGATGGCAATGAAGCGTAAAAAAATCTCAGTCATTGGTGCAGGATTTACTGGAGCAACAACGGCCTTTTTACTTGCTCAAAAAGAACTAGGGGATGTTGTGCTTGTGGATATTCCTCAATTGGAAAAACCTACAAAAGGTAAAGCCCTTGACATGCTTGAAGCTGGACCAGTACTAGGGTTCGATGCGAATATTATCGGAACTTCTAACTACGAAGATACGAAAGACTCCGATATTGTCGTCATTACAGCAGGTATTGCGCGTAAGCCAGGTATGAGCCGGGATGACTTAGTACAAACAAACCAAAAAATTATGAAAGAAGTTACAAAACAAATAGTTAAATATTCTCCTAATTGTTATATTATCGTTTTAACAAACCCTGTTGATGCGATGACATACACTGTATATAAAGAATCTGGATTCCCGAAAAACCGTGTTATCGGACAATCTGGTGTTCTTGATACAGCTCGTTTCCGCACATTTGTTGCGCAAGAACTAAATCTTTCTGTAAAAGATATCACTGGTTTCGTCTTAGGTGGACACGGTGACGATATGGTACCACTTGTACGTTACTCTTATGCTGGTGGTATCCCGTTAGAAAAGTTAATTCCGAAAGATCGCCTCGATGCGATTGTTGAACGGACGCGTAAAGGTGGCGGAGAAATCGTTAATTTATTAGGTAACGGGAGTGCGTACTACGCTCCAGCAGCGTCCCTCGTTGAAATGGTAGAAGCGATTGTGAAAGATCAACGTCGGGTTCTTCCTGCTATTGCTTACTTAGAAGGAGAATACGGATTTGAAGGTATTTATTTAGGAGTTCCAACCATTTTAGGTGGAAACGGACTAGAACAAGTGATCGAACTTGAATTAACAGAAGAAGAAAAAGCAGCTCTAGAAAAATCAGCTCAGTCTGTTCGAAATGTTATGGCGGTATTAGTTTAATCAATGATTTAGTGTCGAGTGGAGAAAACTCCCTCGGCACTTTTTTATTGAATAGTATTGATGAAATAATTTTTCTTTGAATGGGGATGCTAAAAATGATATAATTATAAATAACAGAACATAATGATAATTCGATATTTTATATACAATTATTTTTATTATAAATTGTAACCGTTTTCAAAATAATGGAGGTGCTAGGCATGTTGTTAGGAAGAAAAATTAAGCTAGGTCGAAAAATTGGAGAAATTAGCGTTGGAGAAAAGCTATCGTTAACAGAGAAAATTGAAGACAAAGACCTTTTACTCTATTTGGGATTAACAAATGATGCCAATCCACTATACATTCAACACGATTACGCGTCACAAACTCCGTTTAAAAAACCAATCGTGCCAACTGTAATGATTAATGGAATTATTACATCTGCTATCTCGAAATACTTGCCAGGTCCTGGATCACATGTTGTTGGTCAACAACTGGAATTTCCAAAACCAGTGTATCATTACGCAACAGTGGAATTCTTATTCGAAATAATTGATATCGATTCGAAAAATCATACAATCATCGTAAAAGTACAAGGAACAAACGAAGAGGGAGAAACGGTTGTTCAAGGAACGGTATCTGTATGCCCTCCGCATAAATTAGAGCAAATGACAGGAAGAGCATTAGAAAACTTCTAATATCATCCCACTACATTTTCTAATTTTTTTAGAGTGCTCCAAGCGAGCGCTTTTTTTATTAATCATTTTTCAGTAATTCCATCGATTTTTTAGTAAAAAATACAAAGGAGAAACATTGGGTTTTTTCACGTCATTTTATATAATAAAAAGAAAGAACGGCTTGCTTATATGAAGGGGAATAAAATTTTTGGAGGAGCTTATGAGTATAAAAGTACTAGTTGTTGATGATGAACAATCAATCAGTACACTTCTTGAGTACAATTTAAAACAAGCAGGCTTTGATGTAATAACCGCCTCTGACGGAGAAGAAGGGAAAGAAAAAGCTATATCTGAAAAGCCAGATTTTATTATTTTAGATTTAATGATGCCCAAATTAGATGGCATGGAAGTATGTAAACAATTACGACAACTAAAAATATCTACGCCGATTTTAATGTTAACGGCAAAAGATGATGAATTTGATAAAGTATTAGGGCTTGAATTAGGGGCAGACGATTACATGACCAAGCCGTTTTCCCCTCGGGAAGTCGTCGCTCGAGTAAAGGCAATTTTACGCCGGACGCAGCATGAAGTCAAATCTTCTCTGTCTGCTGAACCAAAAGATTTTATTCAAGTTGGAGACGTCAAAGTGTTTCCTGAACAGTATGAAGCATATTTTCAAGATCGTTTGTTGGAACTGACTCCGAAAGAGTTCGAACTACTCCATTACTTAATGAAAAATAAAGGTCGCGTCATGACTCGAGATCAGTTGTTAAGCTCTGTTTGGAATTATGATTTTGCCGGTGATACGCGAATCGTTGACGTCCACATCAGTCATTTGCGCGAAAAAATTGAACAAAATACGAAAAAACCAACGTATATTAAAACCATTCGGGGCTTAGGGTATAAGTTTGAGGAGCCAAAACGTTCATGACCCGCTTTAAAACGAGATTATTATTTGCACTTATTACATTAATTTTTACTGTTTTTATTGGTCTCGGGTTACTCCTTGGTCAATTGTTTCAAAACTATTATTTACACGGATTTAATGAACGAATGAAGAAAGAGACCGAATGGATTACGCATTTCATCGAAAAAAGCGGTGGAATCGATGAACTCAATGAAGAACAACTGCATCGCTTTAGTGACCTGATGGATTTACGTTTAACCATCATTCGGATAGATGGGACGGTTATATTTGATAGTGGTTCTAAAAAAGAAACGGTACCTGGCCATCAGGCAATGATAACGAAAATAGGCAAAGTATCGAAAGAAAAAGGTTATGAATCGCTGAATGGCGATATTCAATATTATTGGCAGTCCATTAAAGACGATGCACAAGAACGAGAAGCGTATACGGTCGTTAGCACTCAAATAAATGTATTAGAAAAAGTGAATCGGCAAATTTGGATTTTGTTAGCCGTCACTCTCGGCATTGCTTTAGTGGTCATTATTCTGCTTGGTGCTAAAATTACCGATCGCTATACAAAGCCTATTGAGTCGGCTACGAAAGTCGCTATTGAACTTGCAAAAGGGAATTACCGGGCCCGGACGTATGAAGACCATGTAGATGAAACAGGGATGTTAAGCACATCCATTAATATATTGGCACGTAATCTTCAGGATATGGTAAAAGCCCATTCTATGCAAAAAGATCGGCTGACTACCTTAATTGAAAACATGGGAAGCGCCCTTATTTTAATTGATGCTCGAGGCTACGTCAGCTTAATCAACCGGGCGTATAAAGAAATTTTTCAAGTACAGCCATCGAAATTTTTATTTAAACGATACCATGAGGTCATTGAGCAAGAAGAAATAAAAAAATTAATCGAAGAAGTGTTTATGACAGAAAAGGGGATTCGTCGCCAAATTCTCCTCCCATTAAAAATTGAACGAAAGCACTTTGAAGTTTATGGCGCTCCGATTATTGGGACAAACGATGAGTGGAAAGGAATTGTCCTTGTTTTCCATGATATTACCGAGCTGAAAAAGTTGGAACAAATGCGCAAAGACTTTGTTGCTAACGTTTCCCATGAATTAAAAACACCGGTCACCTCTATCAAAGGGTTTACAGAAACATTGTTAGATGGAGCGATGCATGACCCTGAAACGTTAAAACAATTTTTAACGATTATTTTAAAAGAAAGCGATCGTTTACAAAACTTAATTCATGATTTACTTGATTTATCGAAAATTGAACGGCAAGGATTTACGTTGTCTATCGAACAGGTCCATTTAGATAAACTATTAAAAGAAGTAGTGGCCGTTCTAGAAGGAAAAGCAAAGGAAAAGCAAATCCAACTGTTGTATGAAGAAAACGGGGCTCCAGTTATTGAAGGGGATAACGCAAGATTAAAACAAGTGTTTATGAACATTATTAGCAATGGAATCAACTATACTCCTTCTGGGGGAATAGTGAAAGTCTCTATTCATGAAAATGAATCAACAGTTACCGTCAACGTTAAAGATACAGGTATTGGAATTGCGGAGGAAGAAATTCCGAGAATTTTTGAACGTTTCTACCGTGTAAGTAAAGATCGAAGTCGCAATTCTGGAGGGACTGGGCTTGGTTTGGCAATCGTAAAACATTTAGTAGAAGCTCATAAGGGAAAAATAATGGTAACAAGTCAATTAGGGGTAGGAACGACATTTTCGATTGTTTTACGAAAAAAACTTTCTCAAAAAGGATGATTATTTACAGTCTCTTTACATTCCTTTTAATTGGAATTAATATACCGTTGCTACAATTGTTTACGAAAACCCCTTCATCCAAGGAGCCGAAAAAGAGAAGGTGAGAACTGACCCCGTTCTCACCTTCTCTTTTTCTATTTTTATGGAACTTTTGTCACAAATTATTCGTATATAAAGTAAAACATCCATCATGAAAGGAAGAGATGTATGAATTTAAGGAAACTTTATTTGATGACGGGATTATTTATTTCTGCACTCATTATTTTTGCTGTTGTCCTTACTACTTGGTATACCGTCGATGAGTCAGAGCAAGCGGTCATTTTAACGTTTGGTAAAGCAGACCAGACGATACAAGAACCGGGACTTCATTTTAAACTACCATGGCCTATTCAAACAGTCGAAAAACTATCAAAAGAAACGTTTAGCCTTCAGTTTGGCTATGAAGAAGAAAATGGGAAAATTAGGGATTTTCCAGAAGAAACAAAAATGATTACGGGTGATGAAAATATCGTTCTAGCTGACCTTGTTGTGCAATGGAAAATTACGAATCCGAAAAACTATTTATTTAATGCCGAAGACCCAGAAGAAATTTTACATGATGCGACTTCTGCCGCGCTACGGAGCATTATCGGCAGTTCAAAAATTGATGATGCCTTAACATCAGGAAAAGCGGAAATTGAAGCAGAAGTGCGAGAATTATTAACATCGTTAATTGACAAATATGATATTGGGATTTCCGTTTTAGCCGTGAAATTGCAAGACGTTGAACTACCGAATGATGAAGTTCGTCGGGCATTTACAGCTGTTACCGATGCACGTGAGACGATGAACACAAAGATTAATGAAGCGAAAAAATATCGCAACAAACAATTAAATGAAGCATTAGGAGAAAAAGACGCCATTATCTCTAAAGCAGAAGGGGATAAAGCAGCTCGAATTGAACGTGCCCGTGGGGATGTTGCGGTCTTTAATAAGCTGTATGAAGAATATAAAAACAATCCAAACATTACGCGTGAACGATTAGTATTAGAAACGTTGGAGCAAGTGCTACCAAATGCTGAAATTTATATTATGAATGACGATGGAAGTACGCTTAAATATTTCCCCATTCGACCGTTAGAGAAGCAAGAACCTCCGAAAGTGGAAGGAAGTGATTCGAATGAGTGATCAAAATGTAATTAATATGAATGAAAGACAAAGAACGGGTTTTGAATGGCGAAAATATTCTCGCTTTGGTATTTTCTTATTAGTCCTTCTTGCGTTGTTCCTTCTTGTGATTTCTAATGTGTTTATCGTTAAAGAAGGAGAGTACAAAGTCGTTCGTCAATTTGGGGAAGTCGTTCGAATCGTGAAAGAACCAGGATTAAACTATAAAATTCCATTTATTCAAAGCGTTAGCACACTCCCTAAATATCAGCTCATGTACGATGTATCAGAAGCAGAAATTAATACAAAAGATAAAAAGCGAATGCTTGTTGATAATTATGCAGTATGGAAAATTATCGACCCGAAAAAAATGATTACAAATGCTCGAACATTAACCAATGCGGAATCAAGAATGGAAGAATTTATTTATTCTGTTGTTCGTGCTGAATTAGGGCAACTGAACTACGATGAAATTATCAATGATGAAAAATCGTCCCGCGGTAGTTTAAATGACCGTGTCACAGCGAAAGTCAATGAACTATTAGCCAAAGACGAATACGGGATTGTCGTTGTTGACGTCCGAATGAAACGTACGGATTTACCGGAAGAAAACGAAAATTCCGTTTATACGCGAATGATTTCTGAACGGGAATCAAAAGCTCAGGAGTATTTATCTAAAGGGGACGCAGAAAAGAATCGAATTACCGCTCAAACGGATCGTGAAGTAAAAGAAATTATTTCGAAAGCTGAAGCTGACGCAGAAGTGATTCGGGCGGAAGGAGAAGCGCAGGCTGCAAAAATTTATAACGAATCATTTTCCAAAGATCCAGAGTTTTATTCGTTGTACCGGACATTACAAACGTATAAACGTACCATTAATGAAGATACCGTAATAATCATTCCATCCGATTCACCATATGCGAAAATATTATCCGGTTATTTTGAATAACGAATAAACGATCTTTATAAGCTAGTCCAATTAAAATAAGGAAACTCCATACCTCTCTGTTTTTTTCATTCTGAATCAAACATGATAAAATAAAGGAAAAAATGGAGAGGTTTTTATACGCAAGAAAACCTACGATGGTAGGAAGGAGTAGGGTATGAAAAAGAAAATTGTATTAATTGATGGAAATAGTATTGCATACCGGGCTTTTTTTGCCTTGCCATTATTAAATAACGATAAAGGTGTACATACAAATGCCGTTTATGGGTTTTCCATGATGTTAAGAAAAATTATTGAGGAAGAACAACCAACCCATATGTTAGTCGCGTTTGATGCAGGAAAAACAACGTTCCGGCATGAAACGTATAAAGAATATAAAGGCGGCCGTCAAAAGACACCTCCTGAATTATCCGAGCAATTCCCTTTTATTCGTGAATTGTTAGATGCATACGGTATTCCACGGTATGAACTGGAAAATTACGAAGCAGATGACATCATTGGAACTCTTTCTTTACAGGCAGAAAAAGAAGGATTTGAAGTTATCGTTATTTCTGGTGATAAAGACTTAACACAACTTGCATCTGATTACACAACCGTTTCCATTACGAAAAAAGGGATTACGGATTTAGAAAAGTATACACCTGCTCATATACAAGAAAAATACGGTATCTCCCCAGAACAAATCATTGATATGAAGGGGTTAATGGGAGATTCGTCAGACAATATTCCAGGTGTACCAGGGGTTGGCGAAAAAACAGCCTTAAAATTATTGCATCAGTTTCATTCGATCGAAAATATTTTCGAATCATTGGATGAAGTAAACGGGAAAAAGTTAAAAGAAAAATTAGCAGCAAATAAAGATATGGCATTAATGAGTAAAAAACTAGCAACAATTACACGCAAAGCGCCTGTAAACATATCTTTAGGTGATTTAGAATATCGGGGAGCGAATGAAAGCCAATTAATTTCCCTATATAAAGAGCTTGGTTTTCAATCTTTGCTAGAAAAAATGAATACGGTAACGGATCAGGGGTCTACCAGTCAATTAGAAACAGTAAACTGGGAAATCGTACAAGAAGTGTCGGAAGAAATGTTTGCCAATGAAAACGCTCTGTATGTAGAAATGCTAGGGGAAAATTATCACACAGAAGAAATTGTAGGGATTGGAATAGCAAACGAAAAAGGGAATTTCTTCATCTCCCCAGATGTAGCGTTTCAATCGGATGTGTTTAAACATTGGGTGGAAAATCCCAACCAGAAAAAATGGGTGTTTGATGCGAAACGAACAAAAGTAGCTCTACGGAGAAATGGGGTAGAGCTTGACGGAATTGAATTTGACCTATTGCTAGCGGCTTATTTAATTAATCCAGCCCATTCTTCCGAAGAAGTAGCTGCCGTTGTTTCTGGGCAACTTGTCCAATGTGATGAAGCCGTTTATGGAAAAGGGGCCAAACGCCAACTTCCTGATTTAGAGGTATATGCAGAACACATTGTTCGCAAAGCGGTAGCTATTGCCCAAGAAAAAGAGAAGGCGCTCGAACAATTACGGGAAAATGAACAATTCGAGCTATTTTATGATTTAGAGATGCCGTTATCGCTAATTTTAGCAGATATGGAATCAAGAGGTGTTCAAGTGGATGTGGAACGACTTCATCAAATGGGAGAAGAATTAAAACAACAATTATCGGCCATCGAAGAACGTATTTATGAACTAGCTGGCGAAACATTTAACATTAATTCTCCGAAACAGCTTGGAGTCATTTTGTTTGAAAAACTCGGTCTCCCTGTAATCAAAAAGACGAAAACAGGGTATTCCACTTCTGCGGATGTCTTAGAAAAGCTTGCTCCAGAGCATGAAATTATTCAAGAAATTTTACATTATCGCCAATTAGGGAAGCTGCAATCAACGTATATTGAAGGGCTATTGAAAGTAGTTCATCCAGATACAAATAAAGTGCATACCCGCTTTAATCAAGCGCTCACACAAACCGGCCGACTCAGTTCAACGGACCCTAACCTACAAAACATTCCGATTCGATTGGAAGAAGGCCGAAAAATTCGTCAGGCGTTTGTCCCATCTGAGGAAGGATGGGTGATTTTCGCTGCTGATTATTCCCAAATTGAATTACGGGTTCTTGCCCATATTGCTGGAGACGAAAAACTGATCGACGCATTTAAGCAAGATATGGACATTCATACGAAAACTGCGATGGATGTGTTCCATGTGTCTCAAGAAGAAGTGACTTCTAATATGCGTCGTCAAGCAAAAGCGGTGAACTTTGGCATCGTGTATGGAATTAGTGATTACGGATTGTCTCAAAACTTAGGTATTACAAGAAAAGAAGCAGGAGAATTTATTAAGCGTTATTTCGAAAGTTACCCAGGAGTAAAAGCATATATGGAGGACATCGTTCAAGAAGCAAAACAAAAAGGGTATGTATCCACTTTACTACATCGCCGTCGGTATATCCCTGAGATTACAAGTCGTAATTTTAATGTGCGGAGCTTTGCAGAACGGACGGCCATGAATACGCCGATTCAAGGAAGTGCCGCTGATATCATTAAAAAAGCGATGGTTGAGATGGATGCTGCTTTAAAAGAGCATGGCTTACAAGCTCGGATGTTGCTTCAAGTACATGATGAACTCATTTTTGAAGCACCGAAAGAAGAAATAGAAACCCTTAAAAAAATCGTCCCTGAAGTGATGGAAAACGCCATTGAGTTACGCGTTCCATTAAAAGTAGATTATGCGTACGGGGATACATGGTACGATGCGAAATAACCATCACCCTATGGAAGGTGAATGAACTTGCCAGAACTGCCTGAGGTCGAAACTGTCAGAAAAACATTAGCTGATTTAGCGATTGGTCGAATCATTCGTCACGTATCCGTTTATTGGCCAAATATAATCAAATATCCAACCGTAGAACAATTCCAGCGTTCCTTACAAAATGAACGAATCGAACAAGTTGGCCGGCGTGGGAAGTTTTTAATCATTTACACGAATCGTTGGGCACTTGTCTCCCATTTACGGATGGAAGGAAAATATCGACTTCTTCCTTCCGACTCACCGCTTGAGAAACATATGCATGTCGTCTTTCATTTTACTGATGGAACGGAATTGAGATATCACGATGTTCGTAAATTTGGAACGATGCACTTGTATCGTAAAGGTGACGAATGGAAAAATCCACCGTTAAACCGATTAGGTGTGGAACCACTCTCCGATGATTTTACCTTTCAACAAATTCGTTCCATTTGCTTATCGACAAGGCGGAAAATAAAAGTGGTTCTTTTAGATCAACAAAAAATAGCGGGTTTAGGGAATATTTATGTAGATGAAGTGTTATACCGATCATCCATTCATCCTGAGCGGGCGGCTAATACGTTATCGGAGGAAGAAATCATCACATTGCATCAATCCATTCAACAAACGTTGCAGGAAGCCGTTAAGCTTGGGGGAACAACCATTCGGACGTATAAGAATACCCAAGGAAAAATCGGTACGTTTCAAACACGATTGTTAGCATACGGACGAGTCGGAGAGCATTGTCAAAAGTGTGGCCGACCGATCGAAAAAATAAAAGTAGGGGGACGGGGTACTCATATTTGTACGTTTTGTCAACGATAAAAAGTTTGAACGTGGTCAAAGCTCCTTCCATATACTTTATATTGACATTTCATAGGAAGGGGCTTTTTCGATGACACCAATCGTTTCACTGATCATGTTGGCATTTGCCGTGAGCCTAGATAGCTTTAACGTTGGCCTAACGTACGGCATGAGAAACATGAAAATACCCCTAAAATCTGTATTAATCATTGCCCTTTGCTCCGTAGGCTCACTTTTAACGGGTATGTTTGTAGGGAAAATGATTGGTGCGTTTTTTTCGTCAGAAATAGCTGATCGAGTTGGCGGATTAATTCTTGTTTTTCTTGGACTTTGGGTACTGTATCAATTGGTTCATCCGAACAACGATAAAGAGGAAAAAGAGCGTATATTATTGAATTTTGAAATTGCCTCCCTTGGCTTAGTGATTCACATTTTAAAAAAACCGTTATCTGCTGATATTGACCAATCCGGAACGATTACGGGCTTAGAAGCATTTCTACTAGGACTCGCTTTGTCCCTCGACGCTTTTGGAGCAGGCGTAGGTGCCGCCATGTTAGGTTTTTCCCCCTTATGGCTGGCGATTTATGTGAGTTGTATGAGCACATTATTTGTTTTAACGGGCCTCTCGATAGGTCGTACGGTATCTGAAATCGCGTGGATGAAGAAACTATCTTTTTTACCAGGTCTTTTATTAATTTTTCTAGGTCTTATTAAAATGTAGATATGTTTTAAGGAAGGATGGAGTAATGGTTTTGGTAATTGGTTTAACAGGTGGTATCGCAAGTGGAAAAAGCACGGTGTCCAATATGTTACGAAGTCGAGGATTTACGATTATTGATGCAGACATCACTGCACGGGAAGTGGTTCAAATAGGGGAACCAGCGTATAGAGAAATCGTTAATACATTTGGAAAAGACATTTTACTTGAAGATCAAACGATAAACCGTCAAAAATTAGGGGAAATTGTTTTTTCGGATCCTACTGAACGGGAGAAGTTAAATCGAATCGTCCATCCAGCTGTTCGAAAGCGAATGCTAGAGTTAAAGGAAGAGGCAATTCGAGAAGGCAAACAGACCGTAATATTTGATATTCCTTTATTGTTTGAAAGTAAACTTACTCATATGGTCGAAAAAACGATCGTTGTCTATGTTTCTCCAGATGTGCAGCTACGAAGATTGATGAAACGAAACAACTTCACGGAAGAAGAAGCGAAAGCTCGTATTTCAGCCCAATTACCATTAAAACAAAAGGCGGAATGGGCCGATGCCGTCATTTATAATGATGGATCATTAATTGAAACAGAACGGCAATTAGACCAAATCATTGCAGGATGGAAGTTAATACCATGATATTTCTGTAAAACCTGGCATAAGCCAGGTTTTTTATTGCGTACAAGGAAAAAATGTCTTTCAACTTAAAATTCAGAATAATAAAAAAATAATAAATAAGCAAATTAATCATTACACATTTTTGAAAATATGTTATACTAATTACGACTGGAATACCTAAAAAGTATAACGTTAATATAGGGGGAAGCCGAAAATGAAGGCAAGAATTGCAATTAACGGCTTTGGTCGTATTGGAAGAATGGTTTTTCGTAAAGCGATTTTAGACGGGAATTTAGAAATTGTAGCTGTCAATGCCAGCTATCCAGCAGAAACGTTAGCCCATTTAATTAAGTATGACACAAATCATGGTAAGTTTGAGGCAGACGTTCAAGCAGATGAAAACGCCTTAATTGTAAATGGTCATAAAGTGAAATTGCTCAATCATCGTGACCCACGTGAATTACCATGGAAAGAGCTTGATATTGATATTGTCATTGAGGCGACAGGAAAATTTAATTCCCGTGACAAAGCGGTCTATCATTTACAAGCAGGAGCTAAAAAAGTGATTTTAACGGCACCTGGAAAAAATGAAGATGTAACCATTGTGATGGGAGTAAATGAAGACGTATTAGACGTGACCAAACACGATATTATTTCGAATGCATCTTGTACGACTAACTGTCTAGCTCCTGTAGCGAAAGTATTGGATGAGCAATTTGGCATTGAGAATGGTTTAATGACCACTGTTCATGCTTATACAAATGATCAGAAAAACATTGACAATCCACACAAAGATTTACGTCGTGCGCGTGCATGTGCTCAATCCATTATTCCGACAACAACTGGAGCAGCTAAAGCTTTATCAAAAGTTTTACCTCAATTAGAAGGCAAACTACATGGTATGGCGTTACGAGTCCCAACTCCAAATGTGTCCCTTGTGGACTTAGTTGTCGATTTAAAACGTGATGTAACGGTAGAGGAAGTAAATGAAGCATTTATTCAAGCTGCTGATAGTAAATTAAAAGGAATTTTACAATTTACGACCGAACCACTTGTTTCCATCGATTTTAATACAAATCCACATTCAGCGATTATCGATGGACTATCTACGATGGTTATGGAAGGTCGAAAAGTGAAAGTATTGGCATGGTACGACAACGAATGGGGTTATTCTTGTCGTGTCGTGGATTTAGCGAACTATGTGGCTGAACAAATGAAAACTGTTGTTCATGTAGGATAATTTATATTCACAGGTTAGATGATCTTTTCCCTAATAGCTTATTTCTTTCGATATTCTGTGTTCCTGATTATATATATGTTAGTAGGCTAATTATTTGGTAAGCTCAAATAATTAGCTTTTTTTTTCTTAAACGATGCAAGATGACAAAGTCTAAGATAACGAACCGAGAAAAATGAAGTGTTATTGATTTTTTTTACTGATTTCAATTCGAAGAAAATTTCTAGAAAAAATTTAAAATCAATTATTGCAAAAAAAAATTAAACAAAGTATACTATGACTCGTGAACTTCTTAACTGTTTGTAATTGGGAAATAACTACTTAAAGGGTTAGGACCTCTTCGGACTAACTTTCCCCCGTGGTAGTTATGTTACAGGCAATCAATTTGAAATCTTTGATTAAAAAATATTAGATCAAAGGGGGAAGCGATCGATGGAAACAATGGGTCGTCACATAATTTCTGAACTTTGGGGTTGTGATTTTGACAAATTAAACGATATGGAACAAATTGAAAAAATCTTCGTTGATGCTGCTCTAAAATCTGGTGCGGAAATTCGCGAAGTAGCATTCCATAAGTTTGCTCCACAAGGTGTTAGTGGTGTTGTCATCATTTCAGAATCACATTTAACTATTCACAGTTTCCCAGAGCATGGATATGCAAGTATTGACGTGTACACTTGCGGCGATTTAGATCCAAATATTGCTGCTGACTATATCGCAGAAGCACTTGGAGCCCAAACACGTGAAACAATCGAAATTCCTCGTGGAATGGGTCCAATTCAAGCAAAAGAATCGAAAGTAAAAGCATTATAATGGAAAAGAGGTGTAGCAATACGCCTCTTTTTTTTGTTGTGCGCCCGGCATGGGTGTAATCTATAAAGTGAAAGTCCCGAACTGTGAAGGCAGAAGTAGCAGTTAGCTTAACGCAAAGGTGTCCGTGGCGACGCTTAATCTGAAGGAAGCGGGCGGCAAACTTCCGGCCTGAGGAATACGAACTTCATATAAGGCTAGGTATCACTGGGTGAGTTTGCAACACAAGACAAAGCCCTAGTCGCCCTCTCCTACTCGATTACAGGAAGTTAAACTTGTGATTTTACGTCGTTTTTTATAAGATGAAATTATAAGATTGAATCGGAGCTGATGGTATGAAATGTCCTTCTTGTCAACATAATGGAACCCGTGTGGTGGATTCACGCCCTGTTGATGAAGGGAAATCGATACGGCGGCGACGTGAATGTGAAGAATGCGGGTATCGATTTACCACCTTCGAACGAGTGGAGGAATTACCATTAATTGTCGTAAAAAAAGAAGGTACGCGCGAAGAGTTTAGTCGGGAAAAAATTTTACGTGGTTTAATTAAAGCGTGTGAAAAACGGCCGGTAGCACTTCAACAATTAGAAGAAATTACGTTAGATATTGAAAAAGGGCTTCGGAATCAAGGGGTTACCGAGGTAAAAAGTGAAGTGATCGGAGAGCTCGTGATGGACCGTTTATCCAAAGTTGATGAAGTTGCTTACGTTCGTTTTGCTTCTGTTTATCGGCAGTTTAAAGACATTAACGTCTTTTTAGATGAACTGAAAGAATTAATAAAAAAGGAGCAATCTAATTAAGAGCTAGAGGCGAACTCTTAGCTCTTTTTTTCGACTGTCTTATTTTTCGTAAGAAAGGTTGAAAGCAAATGTCATTATCTCATCATTGGAATGAAGTTCAGCCTGTCGATGTGTATCGAGTAAAAGTGAACGGTATTTTAACGGAATACGACCAAAAAGTGATTACGTATTTATATCAACCGCTCATTGGACCGATTTGCTTAAGTTTATACACAACCCTTTGGAGCGATGTACAAGTCCATACAATGTGGGGACGCGAATGGACTCATTACCATCTCATGAATATGATGAATGTAAGCTTAAAGGAAATCTATGAAGCCCGGTTAAAGTTAGAAGGAATTGGTTTGTTAAAAACGTTTGTCAAAGAAACAGAAGAACAAAGGTTTTTTATTTATGAGTTGCAGCCACCATTAGATCCTGAACGATTTTTCTCAGACGGAATGCTTAACGTCTATTTGTATCAAAAAATTGGGCGAAACCATTTTATGAAGGTCAAATCACTGTTTTTAGCAGAAGATCTTCCACAACGAGAGTACGCCGATATTACCCGTTCCTTTCAAGATGTGTATACGTCCGAAAAAATGAGCAAAGTTGATGAAGAAGCATTAACATCCAGTCAAGCGGAACAAGGGACTATTTTTTTTGAGCGTAAAAAAGGAACCTCTCCTGCATTAGATGACCGTCACTTTGATTTTGATTTACTGTTGGCTGGACTAACCGAGGCGATGGTTCCACGCCGTTCCATCACTTCACGTGTGAAAGAGGCAATTATTAAGCTATCTTATTTATATCAAATCAATGCGATTGACATGAAAAACATCGTCTTAAGTTCGGTGAATGTTGATCAAACGATTGATATTGAAGCGCTTCGAAAAGCCGCCCGAGATTGGTATCAATTGCATCACGAAAACCAGCTACCGGAACTAGTTGACCGCATACAACCGGTTGAGCATCGAACAGAAGCTACACCGAACACGGAGGAGGAACAGCTTATTTCTTATTTAGAAACAACCTCTCCTCGACAATTGTTAATTGACATATCAGGTGGTGCCACACCAGCAAAGTCCGAATTAAAAATTATTGAGGATGTCATGTTTCAACAAAAATTACTTCCTGGCGTTGTCAACGTATTAATTCATTATGTGATGCTGAAAACGGATATGAAACTCACGAAAGGGTATGTCGAAAAAATAGCGTCCCATTGGGCGCGAAAAAATATTCGAACGGTTCGGGAAGCGATGGAATTAGCCAAAAAAGAGCATCGACAATATTTAGATTGGGCGGAAGGGAAGAAAAATCATTCAACGAAACGAAAACCAGTCCGAACGGAAAAGCTACCGGACTGGTTTGTAGAAGAAAAAAATAGGAATACCCAAACCTCGTCAGAACCGGAACTTGATGACTTTGATTACGAAGCAGAAAAGCGTAAACTAGAAGAAGAGTTGCGGCGTCCAAAAAATTAGGGGGTGTAACCTTGGAGCGAATTAACGAAACCCTACAAAAATTGGCGAAAAACGAAAACTTTCAACAACGCTACCAATCCCTTAAACAAGAAATTCTGCAACATCCAGATATCATTGATTTTGTAGAAAAATATGAAAACGATCTAACATCCAGCATTCTGGAAAAAAGTTTGGTGAAGTTGTACGAATATATCTCACAAACGAAAGAATGTCGCCGGTGCGAGAGCTTAGAGTCGTGTGTGAACATGATGAAAGGCTATCAACCTGAACTGATCTTTAATGGGCGAACGATTGAATTACAGTATCAACGCTGTCCACAAAAAGTAGTGTACGATGAACGAAAAAAGACAGAAAAATTAATCCGGAGCATTTATGTTCCCAAAGACATTTTAGAGGCTTCCTTTGAAGAAATTGATTTAGAAGGCGTTTCCCGCTTAAAAGCCGTCAAGATGGCGAAAGAATTTTGCGATCAGTTCGAACCGGGTAAAAAGATGAAAGGACTGTATATTTGGGGACGCTTCGGTGTTGGGAAGTCATATTTGTTAGGAGCGATTGCCAATCGTTTAGCGGAAAAGCAAATTGCTTCGGTCATCGTTTACGTCCCTGAGTTTTTCCGTGAAATGAAACAATCGTTAAATGATATGTCGTTAAATGACAAATTAGATGCAATCAAGAAAGCACCAGTATTAATGTTAGATGATATTGGGGCTGAATCGATGTCTAGTTGGGTAAGAGATGATATTTTAGGAACTATTCTCCAATACCGAATGCTCGATCATCTCCCAACGTTCTTCTCTTCTAATTTTAATTTTGACGATTTAGAGCACCATTTAACTTATTCTCAAAGAGGGGAAGAGGAGCGTATAAAAGCGGCCCGTATTATGGAACGAATTAAATATTTAGCTCAGCCGATCCAGTTAGAAGGACCGAATCGTCGCTTTATGTAAGCCGATTCGGTTCATTATTTTTTGCTCACTTATTTCGGGGATAAGTGGAAAAATTCAGAAAAAAGTGAACAAACTCTTGAGGAAAGTGGACACACCCCCAGAGATAACTGGAGATTTTTTAGTAAAAGGCTATGTTATATGTCATTATTGATTTTTAGCAAGTTATTCACACGGCGGCTTGCACCTTGCCCGCGTAAAGCGTCCGCCTACAGCGAAATGTGTAAAAAAACAATGAAATTTACATTCAGCACAGATTGTTCATTTTATCTCCTTTTTTAGAAAACCTATTGAATTTTTTATAAAATACTTTTCTGTTGGCTTTTCACTTCTATTTTCTCCCTATTGTCCATATATATAAAGCAGGGATTTTGTAGAAGGGGGGAGCCGAAGGTTGGTAGAGATGGTTTTTTCTCGATATCAAGATGCTTTGCAGCTTCAAACATATATGGAAAGGGAGCATATTCCCACTACGATTCACGAAACGTTATTTCAACAAAAGCGAACATATGTCTTAAGCATTTCTTTTCATAAATATCAGCAAAAGAAAGTGGAGCTGGCTATCTATCAATTTCTTGTTGAGCAGAAACGAAAAGAATGGATCAAAGAAATTATCACTAATTGTTTTTATTTTAAAGAGGAAGAAGAAATCCGACATATTATGGATATTGTGTTTTCTATGTGGATGGACGAACGAGAAGAATTAACGAGCTTAATCGAGCGGGTCGATGAAACAAAACTTTTAATGGATGCCATTTCGACACTGTTTCAACAACAAGAACCGGTTGTTTTTTCTTCCTTTGTGAAGTTTCGACTGAAAAAATATTACAATCGACTTATAGAATATGTGGAAGTGGCCATTGATGAATACAAAATGGAACAAGAATATCAAATGTTTATTCAAATGTTGAGAGATTACTTAGTGGACCGAGAACCCCGGATGAGAGTGATTCATTTGTACAATGAGCAACATTGGCTCTTTTACGATGAAAATTATCAATTGCTGTCCAAAAAAGAAATTCATGATTGCGTCGATCGGAGGCTATTAACGAATCATCCCATATATATCGACTCGGCCACGATTGCACCCCTTTTATCAATGGCCCCCCTACGTATATACGTATATACCGATGACCAAGAAGACGGCTTAATACGAACAATCCAAAACATTTTCGAAGAAAGGGTCTGTATTTTAAAGAAAGACGAATTTTGGGAACAATACGCCACGAATCGCATGAATGTCTCTGGAAATTAAACGTTCTGTCCCCTTGATTTTCTTATCTTAACCATCTATAATAACGTACATAAATATTCCATACGCTAGAGGTTATGATGAGGACAAGGGTATTCATTGGCGGTTTCCAGAGAGGGAAGCCTCGGCTGCAAGCTTCCTAACACGGCATGAATACTTACCACCTCTGAACTTCAACTGTGAACGCTGACATCTACTCTTCAGCTAGTAATAGTTGACGGGTGCTGCCGTTATCAGAACTGGAGGCATGTTGCTTTATGGGGAGCAATGTGTAAAGAAGGGTGGAACCACGGGTGTAACTATAACTCGTCCCTCGTTTGTAGAGGGGCGAGTTTTTTATTTTTTAATAATCAAAAAAAGGAGTGAGAAACTGATGTCAGAAATGATTCAAATTACATTCCCTGATGGCGCAGTGAAGGAGTTTCCAAAAGGGACAACAACGGAAGAAATTGCAGCATCCATTAGCCCAGGGTTAAAGAAAAAAGCGATTGCCGGAAAAGTGAACGGTCGCTTACTAGATCTCCGTACACCGATTATGGAGGACGGTTCACTCGAAATTATTACACCTGATCGTGAAGAAGCGTTAGAAATTTTACGCCATAGTACAGCTCATTTAATGGCTCAAGCCATTAAGCGTTTATACAAAAACGTGAAGCTTGGTGTCGGACCCGTTATTGAAGGTGGCTTTTACTACGATGTCGATTTAGAAGAATCGCTAACACCAGATGATTTACCGAAAATCGAAAAAGAAATGAAGAAAATTGTGAAAGAAAATCTAGAAATCGTTCGTAAAGAAGTCACTCGCGAAGAGGCGAAAAAACTTTACGAGGAAATTGGTGATGAGTATAAATTGGAGCTTCTTGAAGCCATTCCTGAAGGCGAAACGGTCTCCATTTATGAACAAGGTGAATTTTTCGATTTATGCCGCGGCGTTCACGTTCCATCCACAGGCAAAATTAAAGAGTTTAAGTTGTTAAGCATTGCGGGAGCGTACTGGCGTGGAGATGCAAACAACAAAATGCTTCAACGTATTTACGGGACCGCATTTTTCAAAAAAGATGATTTAGAAAACCACTTAAAAATGTTGGAGGAAGCAAAAGAACGCGATCACCGTAAACTAGGTAAAGAGCTTAACTTATTTATGAACTCGCAAAAAGTAGGACAAGGATTACCGCTATGGCTTCCGAAAGGAGCTACGATTCGACGTATCATTGAACGTTATATTGTCGATAAAGAAGAAAGTCTTGGTTATCAACACGTATATACTCCAGTTCTAGGTAGTGTCGAATTATACAAAACAAGCGGTCACTGGGATCACTACAAAGAAAATATGTTCCCGGTAATGGAAATGGACAATGAAGAACTTGTGTTACGTCCAATGAACTGTCCGCATCATATGATGATTTATAAAAACGGCATTCATAGTTACCGAGAGCTACCAATTCGTATTGCTGAACTTGGTACGATGCACCGTTACGAAATGTCTGGGGCATTAACGGGTCTCCAACGTGTTCGAGGCATGACATTAAACGATGCTCACATTTTCGTCCGTCCTGACCAAATTAAAGAGGAATTTAAACGAGTGGTTCAACTCATTATCGAAGTGTATAAAGATTTTAACTTAAGCGAATATTCGTTCCGATTATCGTATCGTGACCCAGAAGATAAAGAAAAATATTATGATGACGATGAAATGTGGAACAAAGCGCAAGGTATGTTAAAAGAAGCGATGGACGAACTTGGATTAGAGTATTACGAAGCGGAAGGCGAAGCAGCGTTCTACGGACCGAAATTAGACGTTCAAGTTCGTACAGCTCTTGGAAAAGATGAAACGTTATCAACTGTTCAATTAGACTTCTTGCTACCGGAACGATTTGATTTGACTTACATCGGTGAAGACGGTAAGCCGCATCGTCCAGTCGTTATTCACCGCGGTGTTGTGTCTACAATGGAACGTTTCGTCGCCTTCTTAATCGAAGAATATAAAGGAGCGTTCCCAACTTGGTTAGCACCAATTCAAGTACAAGTCATTCCGGTTTCACCTGAAGTGCATTATGACTATGCCAAACAAGTACAAGAAGCGCTTCAAAAAGAAGGAATTCGTGCGAATTTAGATGCTCGTGACGAAAAAATTGGTTACAAAATTCGCGAAGCACAAATTCAAAAAATTCCGTACATGCTCGTTGTAGGTGACAACGAAATTCAAGAAAAAGCGGTAAATGTCCGCAAATACGGTGAACAAAAATCCGAAACGGTTCCTTTCGAACAATTCTTAGCTTCGATTAAAGAAGAGGCGAAGAAATAAGGGGAAATTAACTAAATTAGTGGTTTCGATCGAATAAATGGCGGTAGGAAGGCCTTTTTCTTGAAAAAAGGGCACTATCCTACCGTACTCTTGTACTGATATGGTGATAATTTGCACCTCTTTTCGCTTGTACAAATTGGTTATAAAAATTTTTAATAGGATATTGCCAACCGTTCTATACTATGGTATTATCTATTTTGTTGTATAAAAAATAGCTCTGTTGACAACTCCTTTAGTTTATGATATATTTTAGAAGGTCAAATTGAATACAAGTTTGTGGAAAAGAAGAAGCACCCCGCTTCTCACCTGATTGACGCATAAAAGCTGTTGGCAGGTTTTTGATGTAATTCCATTGAAGTAGGAAGTATGTCATCAATGAAATGCGGGTGTGTTGTACCCGCATTTTTTTGTTGAATTAGCTTTTATGTGGCAAAGGAAGCGGAAAACAATACTTGACCCAAACCGTGTATTCGGAAAAAACGTGGAGGTGGCTAATTATTAGCAAAGATATGATCGTCAACGAGGGTATTCGTGCCCGCGAAGTTCGACTCATCGATCAAAATGGTGAGCAATTAGGAATTAAGTCACGTAACGAAGCATTAGAGATTGCAGCTAGAGTTAACCTAGACCTTGTTCTAGTAGCTCCTAATGCCAAACCTCCTGTTGCTCGGATTATGGACTATGGTAAGTACCGTTTCGAACAACAGAAGAAAGAAAAAGAAGCTCGCAAAAAGCAAAAAGTGATTAACGTCAAAGAAGTACGCTTAAGCCCAACGATTGAAGAGCATGACTTCAATACGAAGTTACGTAACGCTCGTAAGTTCCTTCAAAAAGGAGATAAAGTGAAAGCGACGATTCGCTTTAAAGGGCGTGCGATTACACACAAAGAAATCGGTCAACGCGTACTAGACCGTTTCGCTGAAGCTTGTGAAGATATCGGAACAATAGAGTCCAAACCAAAAATGGATGGACGTAGCATGTTCTTAGTTTTAGCACCAAAAAATGAAAAGTAATGTTTTGAGGAGGAATACCACATGCCAAAAATGAAAACTCACCGTGGCTCTGCCAAGCGTTTCAAAAAGACAGGTACTGGAAAATTAAAGCGTTCTCACGCTTACACTAGCCACCTTTTTGCAAACAAAACTCAAAAACAAAAACGTAAGCTTCGTAAAGGAACTCTTGTTTCTAAAGGTGACTTCAAACGTATCCGTCATATGTTAGACAACATTAAGTAATTCGAGATTCATATATTTTAGGAGGGAATTATTATGCCACGTGTAAAAGGCGGTACAGTTACTCGCAGACGTCGTAAAAAAGTTTTAAAATTAGCGAAAGGTTATTTCGGTTCTAAACATACATTATATAAAGTTGCTAACCAGCAAGTAATGAAATCTTTAATGTACGCTTACCGTGACCGTCGTCAGAAAAAACGCGACTTCCGTAAGCTTTGGATTGCACGTATCAATGCAGCTGCTCGTATGAACGGACTTTCTTACAGCCGTTTTATGCACGGTCTTAAACTAGCTGGTATCGAAGTTAACCGCAAAATGCTTGCTGATTTAGCTGTAAACAACGAAAAAGCATTTGCTGAATTAGCAAACGTTGCCAAAGCACAACTTCAAAAATAATTGATGCGACTCGGGGCTAACACATCGTTAGTCCCTTTTTTATATCTTATGAATCGGAGGGAAATTGACCGAATTTTTAATTGACTTACTCGTTTAAAATTAACGCTATAGCAGTGGAATTCCTTAGGAGGACCTATCATGAACGATTGGATTCTAATGTATCTAATTTTTATAAATAGTATAGGGTTTTTACTAATGGGCTGGGATAAGTGGAAAGCGCGCCATCAGAAGTGGCGAGTGCAAGAAAAAAAGTTATGGTTAGTCGCTTTTTTAGGTGGAGCGATTGGTGCTACAGTTGGTATGTATTTATTTCGACATAAAACGAAACATGCAACGTTTCGATACGGACTTCCAATCCTTTCCGTTGTAGAAGGAATCCTTTTTACGCTTTTTGTTTTGTCATAACAGCTCGGACGATTGTATATGTTGTAATAACGTGCCCAGCACGAAGAACATCCGAGAAAGGGCGTGATCGCCATCGACGGCCAATGGAGTGATCAGTTGCTGTTCTTTCTTTCCATCGTGCAGTCTTCCGGTTGGCTCGCACCAATTGTATTTATTTTAGTCCATCTATTGCGGCAATTTCTTTTTATTCCGGTGGCTCTTGTTTGTATGGCTGGAGGAATTCTTTTTGGTAGCTTATTTGGAACGCTCTTTTCATTGATAGGATTAACGATTGTGTCAATCATTTTTTATTTGGTTGTACGACATATGCCAACAACCGTCAATCGCCTGTTTCGCATGAAAGAAAAATGGTTCGGGCGTCACGCACAATTAACGGTCGGGCAAGTAGCGGTGTTGCGTCTAATTCCTTTTATTCATTATCACTTACTAAACGGCTGTTTATATGAACGAAAAAAAGATTTCCATTCCTTCGTGATGTCCTCGTTTCTCGCCAATATTCCGCTCGCTGTGTTTTATACCGTTTTTGGTCAATATATCCGCCAATTTTCCCTAACTATGATGGCATTACTATTCATTTCCTTCTTCGTTTTATTTATCGCTTTAAGAGAAAAAGTACGTGTCTGGACATTAAAAGAATTTCTTGAATCATCGTCTTCCTAATGGTGTAAAGGAATAGTTAAAGAAAAAATGAGAAAAACGCTAGGAACACTCCTAGCGTTTTGTTATGACCGATGTTTTTGGAGGAGCTCTTTCACAGGGCTTTTCCAATCTATTTTTGCATTCGGATACGACCGTTGAATTTCTCTTTCAAGAAATACAAAATCCTCATAGGTCAATCCTTTTAAGTCGTCCACTTTTTTCGGAAAAACAAAGATGGAAACGACGTCAAAGGCGTGTTCAGTTGTTCCTAAATATTTTTCCCCTTCAAATAACGCCCCTTTATAAGTGATGTGAAAATTTTTCCGAACATTATTTGGGTCATCGTAAAAATAAAACTTCTTTTGTTCGTAAGCTAGCTCTAATTTTCGCATCGGATGGGTAATAAATTTGATGCCACGGTACAAAAGATAAAGGATTGCTATAAAAAGTAGGAAAGGTAATAATCGAAGGAATAGTGCCATGTTAAAAACCTCCGAAAAAGTGCATGGTCCTTAGTTTTTATTTACTTTACGAATCAAATCAAAAAAAGTTTCATTCATTTGCTATAATTTTTTTTGAAGGAGGAGACAATGAATGAATGTTTCGGAATTATTTACAATGCAACAAGAACTTGACCGCTATATAGAAGAAGGTCATCAACTGGTAGAAAAAGACTTGTTTGATCAAAAAGTGTTAGCTCTACTCGTTGAAGTAAGTGAATTAGCGAATGAAACTAGATGTTTTAAATTTTGGAGTACAAAAGGCCCGTCTCCACAAGAGGTCATTTTAGAAGAATATGTGGATGGACTTCATTTTATTTTGTCTTTAGGAATAGAAGTTGGTTTTCATCGTACGATGAAGGATGTCCCATCTTTTAAAGAAGCAGTGGAACCGGTGGAACAATTCCTTCGAGTATATGAGGCAATCCATCAATTCCGAAAAGAAAAGTGTTTGTCGGTATACGAGCATTTGTTAAGCGAATACTTGGCTCTAGGAAAAATCTATGGATTTACACCGGAAGGAATTTATAAGGCTTATGTGGCAAAAAATAAAGTAAATTTTCAACGCCAACAACAAGGGTATTAAAATTGTGAATTTTCACCTGATTTTGTATAATGAGACTGCAGAATAATTAGGGAGGCTAAATAATGGTGAAATTAGATGAGACGTTAACGATGCTCAAAGACTTAACCGATGCAAAAGGGATTCCGGGTAATGAAAAAGAAGTCAGAGATGTGATGAAAAAGTACATAGAGCCATTTGCCGATGAAGTTACCACGGATGGTTTAGGAAGCTTAATTGCTAAGAAAGTTGGTGATGAAAACGGACCGAAAATTATGGTGGCAGGCCACTTAGACGAAGTTGGTTTTATGGTTACGCATATCGATGACAAAGGTTTTTTACGATTTCAACCAGTAGGTGGTTGGTGGTCACAAGTCATGCTTGCCCAACGCGTGACGATTGTGACGAAAAAGGGTGACGTTACTGGTGTCATCGGTTCAAAACCACCTCACATTCTTCCGCCTGAAGCACGCAAAAAGCCGGTTGAAATTAAAGATATGTTCATCGATATCGGAGCTTCTAGCCGCGATGAAGCGATGGAATGGGGCGTTCGACCGGGGGATATGGTTGTTCCGTACTTTGAATTTACGGTCATGAACAATGAGAAAATGCTGTTAGCCAAAGCATGGGATAACCGCATCGGTTGTGCCATTGCGATTGATGTGTTGAAAAACTTAAAAGACGAAAAACATCCGAATATCGTTTACGGTGTCGGTACCGCTCAGGAAGAAGTCGGACTTCGTGGTGCCAAAACATCTGCACACATGATTGAACCAGACATAGCGTTTGGTGTAGATGTCGGTATTGCAGGAGATACGCCTGGCGTAACAGAAAAAGAAGCATTAGGAAAAATGGGGAAAGGTCCGCAAATTATTTTATATGATGCGTCGATGGTCTCTCATAAAGGGTTACGCGACTTTGTCACAAGCGTTGCCGATGAATTAAACATTCCGTATCAATTCGATTCGCTTCCTGGGGGCGGAACGGACTCTGGAGCTATTCATCTAACAGCCAACGGTGTACCTGCGCTTTCTATCACAATTGCGACTCGTTACATCCATTCCCATGCAGCGATGTTACACCGTGACGATTACGAAAACACAGTAAAACTAATTACCGAAGTGATCAAACGTTTAGATGCGGATAAAGTCAAGGAGATTACGTTTGACTAATCTAAAAAGGCGGTGTAGAAACTAGTGGGGTTACTTGAGTAAAGAGAAAAAGTAAATATTAGGTCATTAGGAATTAAACTAATAATCAAATAATAATGCAAACAGCTATAGAAAAACGCTCGGAATGTGGATTTACCCCTGTCAAGTAGACAGTAGAAAAAAGCATCCTCTTCAGCTTTGGCAATGGTAGTTGGTATGCCTGGAGCTTGTCAAGGAAAGCACTTGACAAAGCTTCAGGCAACCAACTAAGTAGTCTGTAAGCTGAAGAAGGAGTCAATCTAATCATTATTGATTTCTTAGGCAACTTTAGCTCGATACGTTACTGGGCTAAGGTTACCTAATATTTTTGAATTCCTTTATGATTATAATTCTACTGCTTGAATGACTTCCTCTGGGTTCTCGAATTTAAATACATACACTCTGTCTTAAAATGGCTGAAGAAGTTCTCCATGCTGGCATTGTCTAAACAGTTTCCTTTTCTGGACATACTTTGAGTAATACCATTTAGTTTAAGGGCTTCGTGGTATTCGCGAGATGTATACTGATAACCCTAATCACTGTGTAGAATGGTTTTATCAGTCACATCTCTTTTTTTGTTTGCCTTTTTTAATGTTTCCATCACAAGTTCTAAATCATTGGCAAGAAATTCTTCAAGATTTATATCAGTACGGAGTAAAAGAAGTATTACTTGGCGTGTTTGATGGTCTTAATGGTTTAGAAGAAGCTTTTAAATCTGTCTATCCAAAAGCCGATGTACAACGATGTGTCGTGCACAAAGTCAGAAATACATTAAATAAAGTTAGAAAGAAAGACCAAATAGAAGTGGCAGAAGATTTAAAGCTCATTTATCGTGCCACGACAAAAGAAGCAGCGATACAAGCATTTCATGAATTCGAGAAAAAGTGGTCCAAAAAATACGCAAGAGAAGTACAATTATGGGAAAAAGATTTAGATATTCTACTCACGTTTATGAAATATCCGCTAAGCATACGAAGTGTCATATACACGACAAACGCGATCGAAAGAACCATTAAAGACATACGTAAACGATTAAAGACGATGAATAGTCTTACAAGTATAGAAGCTGCAGAGAAAATCACGTATTTGACCATACAAGACTTTAATGAAAAATGGTCGAATAGAAAATTACGAGGTTTTTCAAACGCCTATCAAGCCCTACAAGAAATGTTCGAAGAAAGATACTAAAATTTGTAAGTATGTAAGGATATATGAAAGGACGTGCGTTTCCCACTAGGAGACTGAATA